>JABMMH010000053.1 GCA_013205645.1 Polaromonas sp.
AACATCGACATGAAAAAACTACTTGCCAGCCTTGCCCTCGGGTTGAGTTTGCTGACCTCCGGTGTCGCCGTCATGGCGCAAGCCCCGGCCGCCGCGACTGCTGCGACTTCGGTTGCTGCCCCCGCTGATGCCGCACCAGCTGCTGCCATGGCGCCTGCCGCTGCGGTCGCTGCACCAGCGGCTGCCGTTGCTGAAGTTGTGCCCGTTCCTAACAAAGGCGACACCGCCTGGATGATGACCTCGACGATTTTGGTCATCTTGATGGTCGTTCCTGGTCTTGCCTTGTTTTACGGCGGCCTGGTCCGCAGCAAGAACATGCTGTCCGTGCTGATGCAAGTGATGGTCACTTTCTCCATGATTGTGGTGCTGTGGTTCATCTACGGTTACAGCTTGGCCTTCACAGAAGGCAACGCCTTCTTCGGCGGCTTTGACCGACTCTTCATGGCCGGCATCTGGGACAACGCGGCCGGTACGTTTGTCAACGCAGCAACTTTCAGCAAGGGCGTGGTTATTCCTGAAATCATCTTCGCCGCCTTCCAAGCCACGTTTGCCGGTATCACCTGCGCCCTCATCGTCGGCGCTTTTGCCGAACGCATGAAGTTCTCCGCTGTGCTGTTGTTCATGGTCATCTGGTTCACCTTCAGCTACGCGCCCATTGCCCACATGGTGTGGTTCTGGATGGGTCCTGATGCGTACACGGCGACTGAAGTGGTTGACGCGATGAACGCCAAAGCGGGCTACATCTGGCAGTCGGGTGCGTTGGACTTCGCTGGTGGCACTGTCGTGCACATCAACGCAGCGGTTGCTGGTCTGGTGGGCGCCTACATGGTTGGCAAGCGCATTGGTTACGGCAAAGAAGCCATGGCACCGCACAGCCTGACCTTGACGATGGTCGGTTCCGCCCTGCTGTGGGTGGGTTGGTTCGGTTTCAACGCGGGCTCCGCACTCGAAGCCAACGGCTTCGCAGCACTGGCCTTCATCAACACCCTCGGTGCCACGGCAGCGGCTGTGTTGGCCTGGTGCCTCGGTGAAGCGCTGATGCGCGGCAAGGCGTCGATGTTGGGTGCAGCATCTGGTGCTGTGGCAGGTCTGGTGGCGATCACGCCAGCAGCAGGCAACGTCGGCATCGGCGGCGGTCTGGTCATCGGTTTCTTGGCTGGTTTCGCCTGCCTCTGGGGTGTCAATGGCCTGAAGAAAATGCTCGGCGCTGACGATTCATTGGACGTCTTCGGTGTTCACGGTATCGGCGGTATCTTGGGCGCGTTGCTCACCGGCGTCTTCAATTCGCCAAGCCTCGGTGGCCCTGGCTTCGTGGCTGACTGGGTCACAGCGACCGGCATCACGGCCGCTGACTACTCGATCGTCTCGCAAGTCTGGATCCAGGCCAAGGCCGTGATCATCACGGTCATCTGGTCGGGTGTGGTTTCTTTCATCGCCTTCAAAGTGGTTGACCTGACCATCGGTCTGCGCGTCTCTGAAGAAGACGAGCGCGAAGGTCTGGACATCACGGCACACGGCGAAACCGCTTACAACCGTTGATTGACAAGTTGATTTAAGAGAGAGTCACTCTCGGATTTCAGCCCACCAGCGTAAGTTGGCGGGCTGTTTTTTCGTTTGTGGACGCCGCTGCATTTGCAGCTACAGTTGAAAGGCGCCGCTGCTGCTGAATGGATGTCATTGAAAATTGGGAGTCCACATTGAGTAAATCGTCCCCCAACCAGAAAATCTGGCAAAACTCGTTCTTCTGGTCCGTGGCGAGAAGGTCTTGCTGGATGCCGATTTGGCCCTGCTCTCCAGCGTACTGCGCTCCCAACGTGCCGTTGAGGTCAACATCGCCATCATGCGCACGTTTGTGCAGTTGCGCCGCCTGATGGACTCCAATCGCGACCTTCGATTGCGCATCGAGGCGATGGAAACCCGCTATGACGAGCAGTTCTCCCAGGTGTTCGATGCCATCAAACAACTCGTTGCAGAAGACAAACCGCGCAAAGCCAAAGCGCCCATCGGTTTTCTATGACCTGGCAAACCGTCGTCAACACCCCCGATCAGCTCGGTGAATCGCCTTTTTGGCATCCCGGCGAAGGTCGGTTGTACTGGATGGACATTCCTGGCCGGCAACTGCATCGGTTGCATGTCGCCAGTGGGGTGCAGCAAAGCTGGGCCATGCCGTCTGAGCCGGGTTGCATGGCGCCGGCCGAGTCTGGCGGTCTGGTGCTGGCGCTGCGCAGCGGTGTCTACCGTGCGCGTGAATGGGGCGGGGCGCTGGACTGCATCGTGACGGCGCCGTACGACACGGCAACCATGCGCTTCAACGATGGCAAAGCCGATTCCGAAGGACGGTTTTGGAGCGGCACGATTGACGAAACACGCACGGCTTCCAACGCGCGCTTGTGGTCACTCGATGGCCGTAGCGAGACACCGAAGCTGGTCAGTAAAGTCAGCGGCGCGACCACCGGCAACGGTCTGGCTTGGTCGCCTGACGCACGCACTTTGTACTGGGCCGACACGCCCACGCACACCATCCGCGCTTGGGACTGGGACGCCGACAGCAACACCTTGTCTCGGCCGCGCGTCTTTGCCAGTTGGCCGGGCAAACCGGCGGGCTGGCAAGCCGGCCTAGACAACAACGGGGGTTATGGCGGCAGGCCAGATGGTGCGGCTATCGATGCCGAAGGCAACTACTGGGTCGCCATGTTCGAAGGCGGGCGCATCCTGCAACTCTCGCCAGCCGGAGAGGCGCTGGCCGACTGGCCGCTGCCGGCGCAGTGCCCGACCATGCCTTGCTTTGGTGGTGACGATCTGCGAACGCTTTACGTCACCACGGCCAGAAAAAATCGCACAGCCGCTGAAATAGAGACCTTCCCAGACTCTGGCTGTGTCTTCGCCATGCGTGTTGACGTACCGGGTTTGCCGGTGAACTTTTACCGCGATTGACGCGCTTCAATGATTGGCACCCAAAACCACACAAGCGTTGTTCACAAAAATCAAACAGCGGAGCTTCGAGGCCGGCTTACCATGGGAGCATATTCCAGACATTGCTGAAACTACGACAGACACCATGCCAACATCATTTGACGACTTGAGTGACACGCTTTCGGAACGCATCCGCGAAGCCGCTAAAACCGGCACGCGCTTGCGCGTTCGGGGCGGCGGCAGCAAAGATTTTTACGGTGAGCCGCTGATTGGCGAGCCACTGGATGTCTCTCCCTTCCGCGGCGTGGTGAGCTACGAGCCGAGCGAGCTGGTGGTCACCGTCCGCGCCGGCACCCCCTTGGCTGAACTCGAAGTCTTGCTGGCCAGCCAAGGTCAGTGCCTGCCGTTTGAGCCGCCACACTTTGGGCCTGACGCCACCGTTGGCGGCATGGTGGCCAGTGGCCTGAGCGGCCCAGCCCGGGCCAGCGTGGGTGGCGTGCGCGACTACATGTTGGGCGTGAAGATCATCAATGGTCAAGGCGAGGTGCTCATATTTGGCGGCCAAGTCATGAAGAATGTCGCTGGCTACGATGTCTCGCGTTTGATGGCTGGCTCGCTCGGCACGCTCGGCGTGCTGCTGGAGGTTTCACTCAAGGTCTTGCCGGTGGCGCCCGCCGAAGCCACGCTGATGTGCGCGGGTGTGTCGCAGCAGCAAGCGTTGGACTTGCTCAACGCGTGGGGCGCACAGCCGCTGCCGCTGAACGCCAGTTGCTGGGTTCACGACACCACTGCCCAGCCGCCGCGCGACACTTTGTTTGTCCGTTTGCGCGGTGCGGTGGCGGCTGTCGATGCCGCTTGTCCGCGCATGTCGGCAGACGTCGCTGCCTTGGGCGGCGAGGTGCTGCGCATGGACCCAGCGCAAGCCAGTGCTGATTGGAACGCTTGCCGCGAGCAGACGCTGCCGTTTTTTGCAGCCCCACCGGCCGCCATGGCCGCCGTCAGCCCTGACCTGTGTTTGTGGCGTCTGAGCGTGGCGCAGACCACGCCTGCGCTGGCCTTGCCCGCCGTGGCATCGTCGCCCTTGATTGAGTGGCACGGCGGCTTGCGTTGGGTCTGGGCACCGGCGCATGCGGCAGCTTTGCTGCGCAACGCCGCTCAAAAAGCCGGTGGTCACGCCACGCTGTTTCGCGCCTCCGCTGAGCGCGCCAACGCAGACAAAGAAGTCGGCGTGTTCACCCCGTTGAACGCCGTGCAGCAGCGTATTCAACGTGAATTGCAAAAGCAGTTTGACCCCGCCGGCGTCTTCAACACCAGCCGTTTGGCGGCAGGTTAAAGGGTCAACGGGTGCGTCGTTTTCGCCATCTTGCCGGGCAGCACCGTACGCCCAGCATCAACCGTCTGCTGGGTGGACTGTTGGCCTTCAATGCGGGTGCGATCAACGCTGGGGGCTTTCTGGTCGTCGGCATGTACACCTCGCACATGACCGGCTTCGCCTCCATGCTGGCCGACAACCTGATCCTCGGCAATGTCGGTTTGTTGCTTGGTGCGCTCGGCACTTTGCTGGCGTTCACTGCCGGCGCGGCCACCACGGCGGTGCAGGTCAACTGGGCCCGGCAACATCACTTGCGCAGTGAGTTTGCGTTGCCCTTGCTGCTGGAAGCCGGCTTGTTGTTGGTGTTCGGCCTGCTCGGCGCTACGCTGAATCGCCAAACGCCGTTCGCCGTGCCGTTGACGGTGTTGGTGCTGGCTTACACCATGGGCTTGCAAAACGCCGTGGTCAGCAAAATTTCAGCCTCGCAAATCCGCACCACCCACATGACCGGCGTCATCACTGACCTCGGCATTGAGCTGGGCAAAGTGTATTACTGGAAACGCACCAAAACCGCCGCCGCCTCCCATCTGCGCGCC
>JABMMH010000054.1 GCA_013205645.1 Polaromonas sp.
CGTGGCTACGTGCACGCCACGGCCGGCAACATCAGCGTCCGGCTCGACGACGGTTTTCTCATCACGCCGACGGACGCGTGTTTGGGTTTTCTCGATCCGGCCCGCCTTGCCAGACTGGATGCAAGTGGTCAGCACATCAGCGGTGACAAGGCCAGCAAAACCATCGCCCTGCACCGCAGTATTTATTCAGCTGCAGCAGCGTTTGAGCTGGCTTCGGGCTGCATTATTCACACCCACAGCACGCATTGCGTGGCGCTGACTTTGCAGCATTCGTACAAGGCAGAAGCCGAGTTGCTGGCGCCGATCACGCCGTATTTTGTGATGAAGGTCGGCCACGTGCCGCTGATCGCTTACCACCGACCCGGTGACCCGGCGGCGGCGGCTCTCGTGAGCCAGACGATCACGCGTTACGGCCAACGCGGCACGCCGATTCGTGCACTCATGCTGGACCGGCTCGGCCCGAATGTTTGGCATGACAGCCCGGCCGCAGCCATGGCTACACTGGAAGAGTTGGACGAAACCGCCAAGCTGATGCTGACCTGCACGCCGTCGCCCAAGCCATTGAGCGAAGCGCAGATTGATGAACTGCGGCAGACTTTCAGCGCCATCTGGTGAGCTCAGGCGTCAACCCACAACCCATCACAACTTCAGGCCAACAAGCCTGTTTGACACATGCCTAAATTCGCCGCCAATCTGTCCATGCTGTACCCCGACTTGCCTTTTTTGGAGCGCTTTGAAGCGGCCGCCAAAGACGGCTTCAAAGCGGTGGAGTATTTGTTCCCGTATGCTTACAGCCCTCAAGAACTTGCCGCCAGATTGCAAGGCAACGGCTTGCAGCAAGTGCTCTTTAATGCGCCGCCGGGCGGCACCGACGCAGCCAGCATTGCCCACGGCTGGGACACAGCCGGTGACCGCGGCACAGCGGCCGTGGCCGGGCGTGAGGCTGAGTTTCGCAGCGGCATTCAATTGGCGCTCGACTATGCCGAGGTGCTTGATTGCCCCAGAATTCACGTCATGGCCGGCTTGCTGCCTGACGGGCAAATGCGTGATGCTTTGCAGCCCTTGTACGTGGCTAATTTGCAGTGGGCGGCTAAAGAAGCTGCAGGGCGTGGCCGCGACATTTTGATCGAGCCGATCAATACCCGCGATGTGCCGCGTTTTTTCTTGAACCGGCAAGACCATGCGCATGAGGTGGTGGCCGCGGTCGGCGCCAGCAATCTCAAAGTGCAGATGGACCTGTACCACTGCCAGATCGTCGAGGGCGACGTTGCCATGAAAATCCGTCAGTACCTGCCGACAGGCGCGGTGGGGCATTTTCAAATTGCCGGCGTGCCAGAGCGCCACGAACCCGACCTTGGTGAGTTGAACTACGACTACCTGTTCAAGGTCATCGACGAAGTCTCAGCCGCTTGTGGCTGGGACGGTTGGGTCGGTTGCGAGTACCGCCCACTTAAAGGCGCACAGCCCGGCGGAACAAGTGCCGGGCTGGGTTGGATGCGGCGTTAAGCCATACCTTGGTGCCGCAGTAGCGCATCAATCGACGGCTCGCGGCCACGAAAGGCCTTGAACGATTCCATGGCGGGCCGGCTACCACCCGCTTCCAAAATGGCCTCGCGGTATTTGCGGCCGGTCTCGACGTTGACGGTGCCTTTTGCGACATCGCCAGCAGCTGATTCCTCAAAGGCTGCGTACGCATCAGCTGACAGCACTTCAGCCCATTTGTAGCTGTAATAGCCGGCGGCATAGCCACCTGAAAAAATGTGGCTGAAGGTGTGCGCCGGGCGGCTGTAAGGTGGGGCTTGAATCACGGCGACTTCGGCACGCACTTCAGCCAGCAAGGACATGACGTCTTTGCTTGGGTTTTCTTCGGTGTGCAGCAGCATGTCGAAGAGTGAGAACTCCACCTGGCGCAGCGTCTGCATGCCGCTCTGGAAGTTTTTGGCGGCGGTCATCTTGTCGAACAGGGCGCGTGGCAGCGGCTCGCCGGTGTCCACGTGGGCGGTCATGTGCTTGAGCACATCCCATTCCCAGCAAAAGTTCTCCATGAACTGGCTTGGCAATTCCACAGCGTCCCATTCCACGCCGCTGATGCCGGAGACGTCGCGCTCGTTGACCTGCGTCAGCATGTGGTGCAAGCCGTGGCCGAATTCGTGGAACAG
>JABMMH010000055.1 GCA_013205645.1 Polaromonas sp.
GCCCAAGACTTGGTCTTGACGGCTTTGAGCACCAGATCTGTGAGTGCCTGACGCTGCGCTGCCGTGATGCCAGGCGCACCATAAACGCCGCGCCAATTGCCGATCACCACGTTGATGCCCTGCTCCTTGAGCGTCGGCACCGCCACGCCTTTGAGGCGAGCGTCCGACGTCACGGCCAGTGCGGTCATCTTGCCGGTGTTGATGTATTCAGCGAACTCGCTGTAGCCGCTGCCGCCGATGGTGACGTTGCCGCCCAAAATAGCGGCAGTCGCTTCACCACCGCCCCGAAAAGCCACGTAGTTGATTTTCGACGGGTCAACGCCAACTTCGCGGGCGATCATGGCCGCCGCAATGTGCTCGGTAGAACCGCGTGAACCGCCACCCCACTTGACACTGCCTGGGTCTTTCTTGAGCTGTGCAATGACTTCCGCCATCGACTTGAAAGGCGAGTTGGCCGGCAGGACAAAAACGTTGTATTCACTGGTCAGGCGCGCAATCGGCGTCGCCTGCGACAGACTGACCGGCGGCTTGCCCGTGATCTGGCCACCGAGCATCACCGCCCCCATGACCATCAGCGCATTGGCATCGCCCTTGCTGCCGTTGACAAATTGAGCCAAGCCCAAAGCACCTGCGGCACCGCCCTTGTTCTCGAAAATGACGGTAGAAGCAGCGCCTGAATCGACCAGCGCTTTGCCCAGCGCGCGGCCGGTGGTGTCCCAGCCGCCACCGGGGTTGGCGGGGATCATCATTTTGATGTTGGCAGCGGCCAAGGCCGACAGCGGCAAGGTACCGGCAGCGGCCAGCGCGGCCAGGGATTTCAGAAACATGTCGCGACGCATGGGGAGTCTCCTTTTAATAACTTTTGTGAACTGACCGGGCGATCATGCGCCCGCATCCTGTCAATCGGCTGTCTGCAGGCACTGGGGAAAGTGCTAATGTCCTGCTCATGACGCAGACCCTGACTTTGTTGCTGATCGAAGACGACGCCTCCATGCAAGTAGCCCTGCAACGCGCCCTGAGCCGGCGCGGCATGGCCGTGACCGGCTGCACCGACGGCCGGCTGGCGCTGGCGCAATGGACAGCCACCCAGCCCGACGTTGTGGTGCTGGACCTCAGCTTGCCCGGCCTCGACGGGCTGCAAGTGCTAGCCCAAGCCAGACGCCAAGGCTTGCTCACACCGGTGCTGATCTTGACCGCGCGCGGCACTGTGGGCGACAAAATCATCGGCCTCAATTCCGGCGCCGACGACTACCTGCCCAAGCCTTTTGACCTGGACGAACTCGAAGCCAGACTGCGCGCCCTGAGTCGCCGGCGCGCACAAACTGGCGGCACAGCGGGTCGGGCCAGTGATGCAGATGCGACAGATGCAAACTGGGTTGGCGGCCTGCGCTATGACAAAGAAAGCGGCGCTATTTACCACCGCGACCAAGTGCTGGAACTCACCCCACGCGAGTTGGCGCTGCTGCACGGACTCATCGTCAAACCCGGGCAGGCGGTTTCGAAAGAGCGGCTCTTTGAATTGGTCTTTCCGGGCGAAGCCGACGTGCAGTACGAAGCGGTTGAAGTGGTGGTCTACCGGCTGCGCAAAAAATTAGCCCACACGGGCGTCACCCTGGTCACGCTGCGCGGTCTGGGTTACCTGCTGAAGGTCAACGCGTGAACGCACCAAGCCTGCAGCGCGGGCCAGCCGCAGCGCGCCCGGGTTCACTGCGGCGCTATTTGCTGCTGGGTATTTTGTTGCCGGTCGGGGTGCTGGTGATTGTCAACACCTTCAGCCTCTACCAACAAGCGCTCAGCGCCGTCAACACCGCTTACGACCGGACGCTGCTGGCGTCCGCCAAATCGATTGGCGAGCAACTCGATGTCAGCGGCTACGACGAACAGTCCGAACTCCGCGTGACCGTGCCCTATGCCGCACTGGAAGCCTTCGAGGCCGACAACCAAAGCCGCTTGTTCTACCGCGTCTCGAGTCTGAACGGCGAAATGGTTTCTGGCTTTCCGCAGCTGCCCTTCTGGCGCGGCAGCATCCAGCCCAAGCCCGCCTATTCAGCCTTGGTCGATTTTTACGACGATCTTTTTGAAGGCGAAGAAGTGCGCGTCGCCGTGTTGCTGCAACCCGTGGTGAGTTCCAGTGGTCGGGCCATGGCGGTGATTCAGGTAGCCGAAACGCTGGAACTGCGCACGACCTTGGCGCAAAAAATCTTGTTCGACACGCTGTGGCGACAAGCCCTGTTGCTGGCCGTGATCGCCTTGGTGGCCGTGGTCGTGGTGCAACGCGGCACGCGCCCAGTTCGCCGACTCAGCGCGCAATTGAAAGCGCGACACGCGAACGACCTGACGCCCATTTCAGCAGCCGACGCGCCGCGTGAACTACTGCCTTTGGTTGAAGCCACGAACCAAGTCATGCGCCGACTTGAAAACTTGCTGAGCAACCAAAAACGCTTTGTGCGCGACGCCGCACACCAGCTGCGTACACCGCTGGCCGTGCTGAAAGTGCAAGTGCAATCTGCCCTGCGCGGGGATATGGATGCGCGCGAAGCCTTGAGCGACATCAACCAAACGGTTGACCGTGCCACCTTGCTGGCGAACCAGATGCTGTCGCTGGCCAAGGTCGAGCAATTACGCCAGCAAGCCGAACTGCAAGCCATAAATATAGACGACGTGGTGCGTGAAGTGGCCCTCGACTTGGCGCCACTGATAGCCGACCGCGAGCTGGACTTTGAGATTGAAACCGTGCCGGCCAGCATGCTGGCCCATGAATGGATGCTGGGCGAGTTGTGCCGCAACCTGCTGCACAACGCCATCAAGCACTGCCCTGTGGGCGGGTCGCTGAGCGTGCGACTGGTGACAGACAACACCCACTTGGCCTTGACCGTGAGCGACAGCGGACCGGGGATTTCAAACGAATTGGCGGCGCGGCTGTTTCAACCTTTTTCCGCTGGCAATGTACGCGAAGGCTCTGGCTTGGGCCTGGCGATTTGCCATGACATCGTGCTGGCACTGGGCGGTACGATTTCACTCGACAACCGTGTTGACCATGGTCGCATCAGTGGCTTAGACGCGACCGTACGGCTGCCGCTTTTGACAACATTATTTAGGAAATAATGGGCCATGGAAAAAATGCGCATCGACAAATGGCTCTGGTCTGCACGCTTTTACAAAACACGCACGCTGGCGGCTGAAGAAATTGACAAAGGCCGAGTTCAGATCAACGGCCAAGATGTCAAACCCGCCCGCGACGTCAAGGCCGGCGACACGCTGTCCATGCGCCAAGGGCCGGTGCTACGGACGGTGGTCGTCAAAGGCTTGAGCATGCAGCGCGGGGCAGCGCCTGTGGCGCAGCTGCTGTACGAAGAAACGCCTGAAAGCGTGGCCAACCGGCTGCAGGCGGCTGAGCAACGTAAGCTCGCTGGCGAACCCGCAGACAGCATCGAGAA
>JABMMH010000449.1 GCA_013205645.1 Polaromonas sp.
CCGGATATCGCTGAAATTACTTGTCGATGTAGGCCGCTGCGGCCTTGGTTTCAATGCCTAAATTGCGTGCCAAACCATAGCTGCTCATGCCGTAAATCAGGCCGAAATTAATCACCTTGGCATAACGCCGCTGCTCGCTGCTGACCTGCTCCACCGTCACACCAAACACCTCGGCGGCGGTCGCGCGGTGCACGTCCAGGCCGTCATTGAAAGCGCGCAGCAAGGCCTCGTCTTCGCTGATGTGCGCCATGATGCGCAACTCAATTTGCGAGTAGTCGGCGCTGGCAATCACGCAACCAGGCGCGGCCACAAAGGCTTCGCGCACGCGCCGGCCTTCTGCCGTTTTGACCGGGATGTTTTGCAGGTTGGGGTCGGTGCTCGACAAACGGCCGGTGACCGCCACGGCCTGCGCGTAATGTGTGTGCACCCTGCCCGTGCGCGGATGCGCCAGTTGCGCCAGTTTGTCGGTGTAGGTGCCCTTGAGTTTGGACAGGCCGCGGTGCTCCAGAATCTTCGCCGGCAGCGGGTAGTCTTCAGCGAGTTTTTCCAGCACTTCTTCGTCGGTGCTGGGGGCACCGGTGGCGGTTTTCTTGACCACGGGCAGGCCGAGTTTGGTGAAGAATATTTCGCCAATTTGTTTTGGTGAGCTGAGGTTGAAAGGCTGCCCAGCCAGTGCATGCGCCTCGGTCTCCAACTGCACAATGCGCGCGCCTAATTCGCCACTTTGCTTGGCTAGCATAGCGCCGTCAATCAACACACCGTTGCGCTCAATCCGATACAGGCCTTCGCTGCTCTGGATTTCCAGCTCATAGATAAACCGCAGTTTGTCGTTGGCTTGCAGTTGCGGCCAAAGCACGCAGTGCACGTCCATGGTTTGGTCCGAGTCTTCGCAAGAGTATTCAGACGCCTTGACGATCTCAACTTGGTTGAACTTGATCTGGCTCGCGCCCTTGCCGCAGAGGTCTTCGTAGTTGATGCCGCTGCGGCCCACGTGGCGCTCTGCCAGACTCGCCAGCCCGTGCGGCTTATGAACTTCCAACACATAGCTTTGCAGCATGGTGTCGTGCTGATAGCCCTGCACTTCAATGCCGTGGTTAGCGAACACATGGCGGTCGTATTTGATGTTTTGACCGAGCTTGGCGTGAGCCGGATTTTCAAGCCAGGGCTTCAGCCGTGCCAGCACTTCGCCCAAAGGCAGTTGTTCAGCAACGCTCGGGTCGCCAGCGTAGTCGTGCGCCAACGGAATGTAGGCAGCAGCGCCAGGCGCGACGCTGAAACTCAGACCAACAATTTGCGCTCGCATCGCGTCGAGTGAGTTGGTTTCGGTATCGACCGCCACCAGCTCAGCGCTTTCAAGCGTCGCCAGCAAAGCGTCAAACGCCGGCCAGCTCATGATCGTGTCGTAGTGCAGATTCGTCACCCGCTCGGCCAGCGGCTTGTCCAACACTGCAGGCTCGTCAAACAGGCTTGGCCCGCCAACTGGCGGCTTGGCTTTGGCCTTGGCATGCCGGCCCTCTGGCCCGCCGACCATTTCAGGCGGCGTGTTTTGGATGTCAATGCTTTTGACCAAACCCTTGAAGCCGAAGCGCTTGTAAAAGTCTTGCAGCGGTTCCGTCTGCTGCGCGCCCATCGGAATCTCATCCAGCGAAGGCAAACCGTCGATGTAGGCGGCCAAGTCGCAGTCGGTTTTGATGGTCAACAACTCGCGGCCGCGCGGCAACCAGTCCAGCGATTGGCGCAGGTTCTCCCCGACCACGCCTTTGATGTCGGCAGCATGCGCCACCAGCGCGTCCAGTGAACCGTATTCAATTAGCCACTTGACGGCGGTTTTCGGGCCTACTTTGGGCACGCCCGGCACGTTGTCGACGGTGTCGCCGACCAAGGTCTGGTAGTCGATCATGAGCCGCGGCGGCACGCCAAATTCAGATTCAACACCGGCCAAGTCGCGGCGTCTGTCGTTCATGGTGTCGATCACCGTCACGTGCTCGTCGACCAGCTGGCTCAGGTCTTTGTCGCCGCTGGAGATGATGACCTCAATGCCCTGCTTGGAGGCCATGCAGGACAGCGTGCCGATCACGTCGTCGGCTTCGACGCCCGGCACATTCAGCACCTTCCAGCCCATCAGTGCGACCAGCTCGTGAATCGCCTCGACTTGGCTGCGCAGGTCATCGGGCATGGGAGACCGCTGGGCTTTGTACTCGGGGTACAGCGCATCACGAAAAGTCGGGCCCTTGGCGTCGAAAACGCAGGCGGCGTAATCGGCCCGCACATCTTTGCGCAGCTTTTGCAGCATGTTGATCATGCCGCGAATGGCGCCGGTGGCCGGGCTGGTCGGGTCGCCGGCCACCACGCGCAAGTCAGGCATGGCGTGGAAGGCGCGGTACAGGTAGCTGGAGCCATCGACCAGAAGCAAGGTTTTTTTATCAGTACTCATGCGGGCCAATTGTCCGGTAAATTGAAGGGGCCCTGCCGCCTACAATGAGATATGCAACACCTCTCTCGACCCCTCTTGCTGGCCGCCTTGGTGGTTTTTTTCGCCTTTCCGGTGGGCGCTCAGGTGCCGTCGGCTGCTGCTGAATCGGCCAAGCCAGCCGGCCGACCAGACCGACAGATTGAGCGCATCCGGACGCAAGACGCTGGCTCGCGCATTGACGAGCTGCGCGTCGGCGGCGAAACCCAAAGCATCACGGTGCAGCCAGCCGGCGATGTGCCCGCCTACGAAGTCAAACCCACAGACACCTCGCGCGCTGGCAGCGCCGCCGTCACCGGCAGCACCGGCTCGCGTTTCTGGAATGTCTTTAAGTTCTAAACGCCTGCGCCGACACCGGCGCTGGTTTTTCGTTTTTTCATCCTTCAATACCCCCGATTTTCAGGTTCCAGCATGGCTGTTTACACCGAGGTCTCTTTTGACGAGGCCGCATCATTTTTACAAGCGCTGGGCCTCGGCGAGCTGCAGTCCATCAAGGGTTGCGCCGGCGGCATTGAAAACACCAACTACTTCGTTGACACCGACCAAGGCCAATTCGTTCTGACGCTGTTTGAACGCTTGACGTTCGAGCAACTGCCTTTTTACCTGCAGCTGATGAAGCACTTGGCCGAGCGCGGCATTCCAGTGCCAGACCCGCAGGCGGCGGCGCAAACCCCGACCGTGGCGGCCAGGCCCCGAAAAGGCACCGCAGCCGCCAAGGCTGCAGCACTCGCCAACGTGGACGTGCGACCGGGCAACATCTTGCACAGCCTGAAAGGCAAACCCGCTGCGGTGGTGAACAAGCTGAGCGGCAGCAGCGAGTTGAATCCCCAGCCAGCCCACTGCGCTGCTGTGGGCGATATGCTGGCACGCATGCATCTGGCCGGACGCGACTTCGACATGCAGCAACCCAATTTGCGTGGTCTGGCGTGGTGGAACGCGACCGTGCCGGTGGTGCTGCCGCATCTGACACCAGAGCAGCGCACGCTCATCTTGGGCGAACTGGCTTTTCAAAATCATGTGGCAGCGTCATCGGCTTATGCGGCGTTGCCGCGCGGCCCGATTCACGCTGACCTGTTTCGTGACAACGTCATGTTTGACACTGACAGCGCCGGCGGCCACAGCGACCAGCTCACCGGCTTTTTCGACTTTTACTTTGCTGGCTGCGACAGCTTTTTGTTTGACATCGCCGTCTGCCTGAACGACTGGTGCATTGACCTAGCCACAGGCGCGAACGACCCCGATCGAGCCGACGCTTTTCTGAAAGCTTACCAAGCGATGCGGCCGCTGACGGCGCCAGAAAGGCAGCTGCTGCCGGCCATGCTGCGCGCCGGCGCGCTGCGCTTTTGGACTTCGCGTTTGTGGGACTTTCATCTGCCGCGAGACGCCGCCGTGCTCAAAGCGCATGATCCAGAACACTTTGAACTTGTTTTGCGCCAGTGCTTGTTGCGACCCCACAACTTGTCCGCTTGAAGCCGGCTTGGCCTATTTTTACCCGACACTGATCACATGAAACTCAATATTGTTCCTGCCCGCACCGGGGTCACCTGGGTGAAGATGGGGATTCGGACCTTCTTCAAGCAACCGCTGGCCATGTCGGGGCTGTTCTTCATGTTCATGGCGCTGTTGTCGGTCGCCTCGTTGCTGCCTTTCGTCGGTAGCGCGCTGGCACTGGCGCTGCTGCCAGCGGCTACGCTGGGCCTGATGGCGGCGACCAAAGAAGCCACCCGCGGCAAGTTCCCCATGCCATCGATTTTGATCAGCGCTTTTCGGGCTGGCCAGCAGCGCAAGCA
>JABMMH010000056.1 GCA_013205645.1 Polaromonas sp.
CACTGGAGATGCCCGGCATGCCGTGGTGTTCGGCCAGCCAGTAACGCTTGTAACCCCAGCGCTCGGCGTGCTGCGCCAAGCTCAAGGTGTTGCGATAAGACTCGGCGGCGTCACTGCCTTCGACGATGGGGGCGAGGTCAAGTACTGAGAAAGGAATCATGGGGCCAGTTTAGGCTGCTCCAACTGAGCGCACACGCCGGCCCGCGATTAACCTCACTGTCGGTCTTGCGCGGCCCATTCGATCAAGCTGTTCAGCGCCGGCCGCGCTGCGCTGGCGTTCGGGTGGTTGACGATGCCGATGACGATGTAGCGGCGGCCGCTGGCACCTTGGGCATAACCGGCGACGGCGCTGACATCGCGCAAAGAACCGGTTTTAATTTGCGCACGACCGGTCGCGGCTTTGGCGCGCTCACGCATGCTGCCGTCGACACCGACCAGCGGCAAGGAGTCGGCTAACGCCTCGGCCAACGGGCTGTTGGCGGCGTGCTGCAACATGGCTGCCAAACTGCGCGCGCTGATGCGACCGCTGCGGCTCAGACCCGAGCCGTTGTCGAGCACCGGCGACACGCTAGCGGGCAAGGTTTTCAGCCACCACGCTTGCGCAGCGGCGCGACTGGCTGCAAACGTGCCGACCTGCGGTTGGCCGAGTTTTGCGTGCAGGCCGAGGCTCAACAACAGATGCTGCGCCATCACGTTGTTGGAGAATTTGTTGACGTCGCGCACGATGTCGAGCAAAGGCAGCGAAGGCGACTCCAGACGCAGCGGCGAGGTGTTTCCCGACAGCGTGCCGCGATTGCTGCGCAGCATCGCCAACTCAGGGGCGGTGGCGTCCCGCACTTGGCCTGTCAACAGACCGCCCAGCACTTTCCACGAACCTTCGATCGCGCGGGCGGCAAAGCTCGACGGATCGGCATAGGCACTGGGCCAGACGCGTTCGCCACAAGCGCTGGCGTAGCTGCCCAAAAATTTCACGCGGCTCGGGCTGTCCACGCTGGCTCGCAAGTCGGTGCGCCAGTCGCCGCAGGGCGCAGACGGCAACAGTGGCACGCTGTCGTCAATCAACACGCCGGCCATCGGCGGCTCGGTGCGCACCAGCGCCCGACCTTGCGCGAGGTCCGGCGTGAAGGTCATCACCAGCGTCTTGAAATTGATGAGCAAGGCGTCGGGCTGGGTGTTGTAGGGTCGCAGCGGTTCACCGTCGAACTCCGCCGCATTGGTCGCGGGTTCACTGAAGGCGCTGCGGTCCAACACGATGTCGCCATGAATCGCGCGCACGCCGCTGGCTTGCACCTGCAATAGCAGCGCTTGCAGTCGCTCAACGACGAGCTTCGGGTCACCGCCGCCGCGCACCAGCATGTTGCCGTCGAGCACACCGTTCTGAATCCGACCGTCCATCGTGACATTGGTTTTCCACAAAAAATCCGGCCCCAGCACATCCAGCGCAGCGTAGGTGGTGACCAGCTTCATGACCGAGGCCGGGTTCATGGCTTCGCCGGCGCGATGGCTGAGGCGCGGCGGGCGTTGGCCGTTGGCGTCGACCACCAACAAGGTCACCGCACTGGCCGGCACCTGCGCCCGTGCCAAAGCTTGAGCCACAGCCTTGGGCAGCCGCGGCTCTGCGGCCAAGGCCGCTGGGCCAGCCAGCCACAGCGTGGCCGCAGCGACCAGCGCCGCCAGCAGCTGGCGTGGCTGACGCGGTGAAGGACGGCGTTGCGACAAGGGTGCCTGAGTGGATGTTTGAGTCGATGCTGGAAAAGCCATCGGGGAATTATCACGGCCAGGCCTTGGGGTTGCCAACGTAGCGCCCTGACTTGCCCGGATAATCAGACGATGCCCACGACCGTTCCCAGCACCGCTTTGACCCCCACCACCGGCCGCTTTCTCGCCTTTGACACCAGCACCGACCGCATGTCGATCGGCGTCAGCGACGGCGCGCAGCAGTGGCTGCACGAGGGTGCGGGTGGGCCGTTGTCGTCCGCCACCTTGATTCCCGCCATCTTGCAACTGCTGGCCGACGCCGGCTTACGGCTCGACCAACTCGATGCGATTGCCTTTGGCCGTGGCCCCGGTTCTTTCACCGGCCTGCGCACGGCCTGCGCAGTGGCCCAGGGCCTGGCCTTGGGGGCTGGTGTGCCGGTGCTGCCGGTGGACTCCCTGCTGGCGCTGGCGGAAGAAGCGCGCTTTCAATGGGCGCTGGCCAATACATCTTCCGATAACGCGCCGCAAACTATCACCGCGCTGCTGGACGCCCGCATGGACGAAATGTATGTGCAGCACTTTCGCCTGAACAAGGGTGCTTGCGAAGCGCTGACGCCGTGCGTTTTGGTTCGGCCTGAGGCTTTGCAGTTGAGCGCTGTGCTTCAAAGTGCAGAGGGCTCAGACAGCGAAGCCAAGCATGGGCTGGCCGGTAACGTGTTTGAGGTCTATGCCGCGCGGCTGCCTGCCCTCGTGACCGACTGCAACCGTTTGACCGTCCTGCCGGGCGCAGCGGCGATGCTGCGGTTGGCACCGGCCATGCTGGCAGCTGGTGTCGCACTGGACGCATCGCAAGCGCTGCCGCTGTACATTCGCGACAAAGTGGCGCTGACCACGGATGAGCGCGCCGAGGTGAAACGCCGAGCCCTGCTTGAACACGGCAACCCGTCATGAACGCCGTCCTCCAACCCAGAGAAGTCCGGCTCGAAGCCATGACCACGCCATGGCTGGAGCAGGTTGCATGCCTCGAAAAAAGCGTCTACCCCCACCCGTGGCTGTCCGGCAATTTTGCGGATTCGCTGACGGCCGGTTACCCGTGTCAGATGCTGGTCGCAGACACGGTGGACGGCAACGAGCCCGAGCTGATCGGCTACTTTGTGGCGATGAAAGGGGTCGACGAAGTCCACCTGCTCAACATCGCGGTAGCGCCCATGTACCAAGGCCAGGGCTTTGCCCGGCTGCTGCTAGACGCACTGTTCCTGTGGTCGCGCGGTCAGGGCGCCGAATGGCTGTGGCTGGAGGTGCGCATCAGCAACACGCGGGCGCTGCAAATCTATGAACACTGCGGTTTTCGGCATGTCGGCACGCGCCGCAACTATTACCCGCTGAGCGCTTTCGAACGCGAAGACGCGATCGTCATGAGCCTGGCATTGTGAAAGCCCCAACATGAGCTTAGACCTCGACAAACGCCAGCGCGCGATGCTGCGCGAAATGGGCATCCGACTGTGGCAACCGCAAGCAGTCGCCGCTGAAGTGGCTGGTGTTGTGGTTGCAGCTGATACGCAAAAAATTTCTACATCAACGCCGACTTCGGCAGCTTTGCCGGCACCTGAAGCCGCGGTTGTGCCGTCATCCGCCTCCAACGCCCCGCCGTCGCGTCGGCCGCCCGTTGAATCAGCGCCTGCGTCAGCTGCACCATCCAACGCGGCCAATGCGACTGCCGGCAACAGCGCCTGGTCTCTCGGCGAAGCGCGTGCGCTGTATGCCCAGCCGGCCAAACCAGCCGCCGACAACGGTCAACCAGCAGTCCCCGGCGCGGCAGCACGCTGGCTGCTGCTGATCGAAACGCCACCGGTCGCCTTCGAGGCCGATCCGCTGTCAGGTGACGCCGGCAAACTCCTAGACAACATGTTGCGCGCAGCTGGACTCCACCAAAGCGCCAGCGCGGTGTCTGTGCCGCTATCGCGACGCGTTGATGCGGGCAATGCTGCACCACTGGGAGCGCCTCTGGCCGAGCTGCTCAAGACCGAAAAACCGGACGTCATCCTCATCATGGGACGCCTAGCGGCGCAAGCGCTGCTGCAATCGACCGAGCCGCTGGGCAAGCTACGCGGGCGGAATCATCAACTCGCGGGCGTTGCAGCGGTGGTCACCTACGACGCGGCGTATCTGCTGCGCAGCCTGCCCGACAAGGCCAAAGCCTGGGACGATCTGTGCCGGGCGCAACAGATTGCGCAGCGAATTAAACCAAAATAGCGTCGCCACTCTCCCATCCAAACAGAGCCCACCATGCTGAACGAAGAACAGTTGAACGCGCTGATGGCTGATCTTGAGTCAGACACAGCCGAACGCACCGAGTCGACCACCAACACTGACAAGTTCGGGCAAGCCATTTGCGCTTTTGCCAACGACTTGCCCAACCATCGTCGGCCCGGCTATTTGCTGGTCGGCGTGAAAGACGACGGCGCTTTGGCGGGCATCAAGGTCACGGACGACTTACTCAAAAACCTAGCGGGCATTAGATCTGATGGCAACATCCTGCCGCAGCCCATGATGAATGTGGCCAAATTTTCACTGGCGGGCGGCGAGGTTGCGGTGGTTGAAGTCCATCCCTCTGACCTGCCGCCGGTGCGCTACAAGGGGCGCGTGCATGTCCGCGTCGGCCCACGCAAGGCCATTGCCAACGAGCAGGAAGAGCGGACATTGTCCGAGCGCCGCATCGCGCAGGCGAAGTCCTTCGATGCGCAGCCTTGCCCGGAAGCCAAAATTGCAGACTTGGCGCTGGGGCAGTTTGACGCCTAACGGCGTGAGGCTGTTGATGCGGAAACCATAGCGGCCAACCACCGCCCGCTGGAGCAGCAACTGGCCTCCCTGCGTTTGTACGATCCAGACCGGCACTGCGCCACTCACGCGGGACTGTTGCTGGTCGGGAAAAATCCACGCTATTTCTTGCCCGGTGCCTACGTGCAATACCTAGAGCTGCCAGGTACATCGCTGACGGAAGTGCCCGTTGATCAAGCTGAAATATCGGGAGACTTGCAGAGCATCCTTAAGGAGTTATTGGGTCGGCTCCGGCTATTCATCAAAACGTCCATGGTGCTGGTCAACGCTTTGCAGGAAAAGCTGGTGCCCAACTACCCCGAAGGGGCTGTCCGCGAGCTGCTGATGAACGCGGTGATGCACCGCAACTACAACAGCAATTCACCCATCCGGTTCTACGTGTTTGCCAATCACATTGAAATCCAGAACCCCGGCGGTTTGTATGGTGAGGCGACGCGGCAGAACTTCCCGACGCGCAACAGCTACCGGAACCCAGTGATTGCCGAGGCGCTCAAGTCGCTGGGCTTTGTCAATCGCTTTGGTTACGGGGTGCAGCGGGCGCAGGCGCTGCTGGCCGAGAACGGCAACCCACCTGCTGAGTTTGAGTTTGATGAGCATTCCGTGCTGGTCAAAATTCACAAGAGGCCATGATGCCCCGCCCCCAAACCATCCAGATCTTCCTCCCCGCTGGCGATGCGCGCGGCATGCGCGTCGCCGAAATCACGACGCGCATTGTTCGAGTCATTGAAGTCCCGCGCAGCCAGTTGCCCGAGTTCATCAAAACGCCTGAAGCTTTGCAAGTAGGCGTTTACTTTTTGCTGGGCGAGTTGTCAGAAGCCGGTTTGCCGCGCGTGTACATCGGCCAATCGGGCAGCATCGGCAACCGGCTGGTGCAGCACAACCAGAACAAAGACTTCTGGAACCGGGCGCTGGTGGTGATTTCGCTCACCAACAGCATGACCCAGACACATGCGTTGTTTCTGGAGTGGTTCGCCATTCAACAGGCGACGCAGGCCGGGCGCTACGCCCTAGAGAACGGCAACGCCGGAGCGCGGCCTCACACGCCGGCTCCGTTAGAGTCCGATTGCCACGAGATTCACGAAACGGCGGCCACTCTGCTGGCAACCTTGGGCCAGCCCATATTTGAGCCGCTGACGAACGCGCTAACCATTCGCGGGGAAAAAGAGTTGTTCTATTGCAAGGGCTCGGGCGCAGACGGAGTCGGCGAATACACGACCGAAGGCTTTGTGGTGCTCAAGGGCTCACGCGGGCGGGTGGACAACGTGGCGTCCATTCAAGGCACGTCAAACCAGCGCTTTCGTGACCAATTGGTGACCGAAGGCATCATGGCGGCACACGATGGCATGCTGGCCTTTACCCGTGATCATCTTTTCGCCAGCCCCAGCATGGCAGCCATGGCCCTCATGGGCCGCTCGGCCAACGGCTGGCTGGAATGGAAGAGCCCGAAAGGCCAGACGCTGGATGAGGTGAAGCGGCAGTCAGTGACCGCAGTTGACTGACGAGCTGAATCGCACTTTTCCGGCCTGATACGAAGCGCCTCCTAGCGAGCGTCAGCACCGTCCGGCATACTGTCCTTGGACAGAAAAATTTCATCAGAAAGACCTTGCCATGCAACGCAGAAGTTTCAACCAAGCTGGCGTCAGTGCGCTGGGCCTGCTGATAGTCGCCACACATCGCCAGGCACTGGCCCTCTCACTGAGCGACTTGAGCCGTGCCGATGCCCTGAAGGGCTTGCAAACAACCCTTGAAAAAGGCGCCTTGGCAGCCATCGCCCTGCTCGGCAAACCGGGCGGATTCCTGGGCAACCCCAAAGTCCGGATTCCTTTGCCCGGTTACTTCGAAGATGTTTCTAACGTGCTGAGGAGCTTTGGTCAGAGCGCACGCCTGGATGAGCTGGTCAGCGTCATCAACCGCGCGGCCGAAACCGCCGTACCGCTGAGCCAAGACTTGCTGGTCAGCGCTGTCAGAGCCATGAATGCCAACGATGCGAAAAACGTCCTGACCGGCGGCGTGACCTCGATCACCGATTTTCTCAGTGCCCAAACCCGGGCTGCTTTAGACCTGAAATTTCTGCCGGTGGTGACGCAGGCAACCCAAAAAATCGGCCTCATCGACACCTACAACGGATTAGCGGGCAAAGCGGCAGATTTCGGCTTCGTCAAAAAAGAAAACGCCAGCCTTCAGCAGTACGTCACCGGCAAGACCCTCGATGGGCTTTACCGCATCATTGGCGATGAAGAAAAGAAGATTCGTCAAGATCCGCTTGGCACGGCCAGCGCGATGGAGAAAAAAGCCTTCGGCGCACCGAAATAAGTCAGTGGCCTGGGAGCCTTGACTGGGTGCGCCTTCTTACAATACCCGCATGACATTTCTCGACATGCTCGATACCGCCGGCCGCCAGAACCAATCCATGCTGTGCGTGGGGCTGGACCCGGAACCCACCCGCTTCCCCGGCAAGCTCAAGGGCGACGCCAACAAGATCTACGATTTTTGCGCTGCCATCGTCGATGCCACGGCCGATCTTGTGGTGTCGTTCAAACCGCAAATCGCTTACTTCGCCGCCCACCGCGCCGAAGGTCAGCTCGAGCGCCTGATGGAGCACATGCGCCGCGTGGCGCCGCAGGTGCCGATCATTTTGGACGCCAAGCGCGGCGACATTGGCAGCACGGCGCAGCAGTACGCGATTGAGGCCTTTGAGCGCTACGGCGCTGACGCCGTCACGCTGTCACCGTTCATGGGGTTTGACTCGGTCGCGCCGTATTTGAAATACGAAGGCAAGGGCGCGTTTTTGCTCTGCCGCACTTCGAACCCCGGCGGAGATGATTTGCAAAACCAGCGCCTCGCTTCGGTTGAAGGCCAGCCGCTGCTCTATGAACACGTGGCGCGTCTGGCGCAAGGCCCGTGGAACCTGAACGGCCAACTCGGGCTGGTGGTGGGCGCCACTTACCCGGCTGAAATCGAACGCGTGCGCCAAGTCGCTCCGACGCTGCCGCTGTTGATTCCCGGTGTTGGCGCCCAAGGCGGTGACGCCGTGGCCACCGTGCGCGCTGGCTACAAAGTCGGTGCGCCCATCATCGTCAATTCATCGCGGGCGATTTTGTACGCCTCGTCGGGTGAGGACTTTGCCGAAGCCGCTCGCCGCGAAGCCATCAAGACGCGGGATGTGTTGCAGGCGGCGCGCGACTAACTCAGCCGGTGTAAGTCGAGCGCGACGCGTCAAGCTGGGCCAAGGCCTTGCGCGCCAACGCTTCGGCTTCGGGTGTGCTTGGAACCCAAGAGGTCACCGGCATCGGTCGGCCATGTGAGTCCACCGAGACGAAGACGATCAGGCATTCGGTGGTTTTTTCCATCTGACCGCCTTTCATGTCGCCGCTGCGCACTTCGACTGAAATGTTCATGCTGGTGTTGCCGGTGTAGGCCAGCTTGGCTTCGACCTCGACCAAGTCGCCGATCATGATCGGGCGATGAAAGCGAATGCCGCCCACATACACCGTCACGCAGTAACGCTTGGACCAACTGGTGGCGCAGGCGTAGCCAGCCTCGTCAATCCACTTCATCACCGTGCCGCCATGCACTTTGCCGCCAAAGTTAACGGCGCTAGGTTCAGCCAAAAAGCGCAGGGTGATCAGTGACATGGTGGTGGATGAAAAATTGAAATAACTAGGATGATCAAACGTCGGGGAGAAAGACTACGCCTTCAGCAACGGCGCCAAATACCGCCCCGTATGACTGTCCGGATTCGCCGCCAAATCTTCTGGCGTGCCAACACCGACAACCATGCCACCGCCCGCGCCGCCTTCAGGTCCGATGTCGATCAACCAGTCGGCGGTTTTGATGACGTCCAGGTTGTGCTCGATGACGACGATGGTGTTGCCGGCGTCGCGCAGTTGGTGCAGCACCTTGAGCAGCAAATCGATGTCGGCAAAGTGCAGGCCGGTCGTCGGTTCGTCAAGGATGTAAAGCGTGCGGCCGGTGTCGCGTTTGCTGAGCTCTAACGCCAGCTTGACGCGCTGCGCTTCGCCGCCTGACAGCGTGGTCGCGGCTTGGCCGAGCTTGATGTAACTCAGGCCCACATCGAGCAGCGTTTGCAGCTTGCGCGCCAGTGTCGGCACGGCTTTGAAAAACTCCGCAGCGGCTTCCACCGTGAGCTCGAGAATCTGCGCGATGTTCTTGCCCTTGTATTGCACTTCCAAGGTTTCGCGGTTGTAGCGCATGCCTTTGCACACATCGCAAGGCACGTAAACATCGGGCAAGAAATGCATCTCGACCTTGACCATGCCGTCGCCTTGACAGGCTTCGCAGCGACCACCGGCAACGTTGAAACTGAAACGCCCCGGGCCGTAGCCGCGTTCACGCGCGCTGTTCATCTCGGCCATCAATTCACGAATCGGTGTGAACAGTCCGGTGTAGGTGGCCGGGTTGCTGCGCGGCGTGCGACCAATCGGTGACTGGTCGACGTTGATGACCTTGTCGAAGTGCTCAATGCCTTCAATCGCCTCGTGCGCTGCGGGCTCTTCATGCGCGCGATACAGGGTGCGCGCCACGGCGGCGTACAGCGTGTCATTCACCAGCGTCGACTTGCCGGAGCCGGACACGCCGGTCACGCAGGTCAGCAAACCGACCGGGAATTCAACGCTGACATTTTTCAGGTTGTGACCGCTGGCGTTGATGACTCTCAAGCATTGCAAATCGCCTTGCGTCAGCTGGTGCGTGGCTTCACGCGCCGCGCGTTTGACACCGGCAGCACTGGGGGCAAAGCGCGGATTCTTGATCACCAACGGGCCTCTGGCGACGGTCGGT
The DNA here is from genome assembly GCA_013205645.1 of Polaromonas sp. Taxonomy (GTDB): domain Bacteria; phylum Pseudomonadota; class Gammaproteobacteria; order Burkholderiales; family Burkholderiaceae_C; genus Polaromonas. The sequence continues at coordinate 9,337 of JABMMH010000056.1, forward strand.
AACCACGGCGTGCGATGCGTCGGCACGGCGATTTTCAGTGTCCCTGCCAAGTACTGGCCGGTCAGCGAATTCGGATTCGCCTGCACCTCGGTGAAGGTGCCCTGCGCCATCACACGGCCGCCATGAATACCGGCGCCGGGCCCCATGTCAATCACATGGTCGGCGGCGCGAATCATGTCTTCATCGTGTTCAACCACCAACACGCTGTTGCCAATGTCGCGCAGATGTTTCAGCGTGCCGATCAAGCGGTCGTTGTCGCGCTGGTGCAGACCGATGCTGGGCTCGTCCAGCA
>JABMMH010000015.1 GCA_013205645.1 Polaromonas sp.
AAGGTGATTGACCTGGTGTGCCCGTTCGCCAAAGGCGGCAAAGTCGGCTTGTTCGGCGGTGCTGGCGTTGGCAAGACCGTCAACATGATGGAGTTGATCAACAACATCGCTAAAGCGCACTCGGGTCTGTCCGTGTTTGCTGGTGTTGGTGAGCGTACCCGCGAAGGCAATGACTTCTATCACGAGATGGCCGACTCCGGCGTTGTGAATCTTGAGAAGCTCGAAGACTCCAAAGTGGCCATGGTTTACGGCCAGATGAACGAGCCTCCGGGAAACCGTTTGCGCGTCGCTTTGACCGGTCTGACCATTGCTGAGTCCTTCCGTGACGAAGGCCGTGACGTGTTGTTCTTCGTCGACAACATCTACCGCTACACACTGGCCGGCACCGAAGTGTCCGCGCTGCTGGGTCGTATGCCATCCGCTGTGGGCTACCAGCCAACACTGGCTGAGGAAATGGGCCGTTTGCAAGAGCGTATCACCTCGACCAAAGTCGGTTCCATCACGTCGATCCAGGCCGTTTACGTCCCTGCCGATGACTTGACCGATCCATCACCGGCAACAACCTTTGCTCACTTGGACTCCACCGTTGTGTTGTCACGTGACATCGCTTCCTTGGGTATCTACCCAGCGGTTGATCCACTGGACTCGACCAGCCGTCAGCTGGACCCGAACGTCGTGGGCGAAGACCACTACGCCACGGCACGTGCTGTGCAGGGTACTTTGCAGCGCTACAAAGAATTGCGCGACATCATCGCGATTCTGGGCATGGACGAATTGGCACCGGAAGACAAACTGGCCGTGGCTCGCGCCCGTAAAATCCAGCGCTTCTTGTCGCAGCCGTTCCACGTCGCAGAAGTATTCACCGGTGCACCGGGCAAATACGTCAGCTTGGCAGAAACCATCCGTGGCTTCAAAATGATTGTGGCTGGTGAATGTGATCATCTGCCAGAGCAGGCTTTCTACATGGTCGGCACGATTGACGAAGCCTTCGAAAAAGCCAAGAAAATCTAACGGACGGTTGCCATGAATACCATCCAAGTCGATGTAGTCAGCGCCGAAGAGTTGATCTTTTCGGGCCAGGCACGTTTTGTGGCTCTGCCCGGCGAGGCCGGCGAGCTGGGGATTTTCCCCCGTCACACGCCGCTGATCACGCGCATTCGCCCCGGTGCCGTGCGCATCGAAAAGGCGGATGGCACGGAAGAGTTTGTGTTTGTCGCTGGTGGCATCCTCGAAGTTCAGCCGAACCATATCACTGTGCTCAGCGATACGGCTATCCGCGGCAAGGACCTCGACGAGGCCAAGGCCGAGGAAGCGAAAAAAGCGGCCGAAGAGGCGTTGAAAAATGCCAAGAGCGATATCGATCTGGCGCGCGCGCAATCAGAGCTGACTGTCATGGTCGCTCAGATTGCCGCATTGCGTAAATTTCGCCAGAAGCGTTAATCCATAGACCGCTGGGCAGCTTGCCTGGTGCGTCAAGCGTTCGCAAAAAACCGATCTGTGAGGGTCGGTTTTTTTATGCCCGAACGCTTCAGAACAACCTTGGTGTATCGGGTAACTCATTTGGATGGCGACCGTTGGCGGGCAAGCCACCGACAGCAGAGTCAACCACAGGCAAAGGGAAGCTGCGCTCAAGTTCAACCGAGACTTCTTCCACGGCGCGAATCAAACCATCTTCGTAAGAATTGACCCGGAAGGCGTCGCGCATGTGCGCCACCAACTCAGTCCAATGAGCGTTGCTGGTGTGGTCGGCCAAGCCACGGTCAGCGACGATCTCGATCGCGTGTTCTGCCAACAGCACATAAATCAGCACGCCATTGTTGTGCGCGGTGTCCCAGACGCCGAGTTTGCCAAACATCATCAGGGCGCGTTCACGGGTCACCTGCTGCAGGCTGCGCTCAAGGCCAACACGCCAAAGATAACTCAGCGGCAGGGAGGCTTCGATGCAGATGCGAATTTGGCCGCTGTGGCGTTGCTCGCTTGACGTAACGCGACTCGCCAGCCGAGCAAGCACGGCAGGCGGAACAAGCCGGCTCGTGTCATCAGCGTCAAGCCACAGGTGTTTGATAAAAGTCTTGCTCAGGGCAGCCATGGTCAGCACCTCACCATTTTCCGGAGGCACCGCCGCCGCCAAAATTACCGCCGCCACCGCTGCCGAAACCACCGCCACCAAAGCGGCCTGAGCCGCCGTAGCCACCCGAGGAGCGGCGGCCGCCAAAGCCGCCCATGCCAGAACCCCAGCCTGCGCTGCGGCCACTTGAGGCAAGCACGCTGGCCAAGGCGAAGACAGACCCAGCCAAAGCCGCTAAGACTCCGACAACGAGGCTGGCAGTGAGCAGCCAAGCCAGCAAGCCAACGCCAACGCCGGTAACCAGCGAGCCGACCTTGCGGCCAACGACGGAGCCAAGCAGTCTGGCGGCAAACGGCACAGCAACGAACAGCAGCACCGCAAAATCAAGCCACTGAAAACCAGCGTCACGCGCACGAGGTGCGTTAGCGGCGGAAGGTTCAGGGAGCTTCTCGCCAACGATCGAGGCGGTGAGCATGTCAACGCCAGCGTTAAGTCCCCCGGCGAAATCTCCCTCACGAAAGCGTGGCGTGATGACCCGCTCAATGACCTGTTTGGCAGCCAAGTCAGGTATCGCACCTTCAAGCGTTTTGGCGGTAGCGATGCGCACCGCGCGGTCATTCTTGGCCACCACGATCAGCAGACCATCACCGATGTCTTTGCGGCCGATTTTCCAAAGGTCACCAACGCGCTGGGTGTAGCCAACGATGTCTTCTGGCACGGTGGTCGGCACCATCAACACCACGATCTGCGATCCCTTGGCTGTCTCAAAAGCTTGCAGCTTGTTGTCAAGGGCTTGGCGTTGCGTCGCATCCAGTGTGGCGGTGGTGTCGATCACCCGGGCACTCAGCGGCGGAATTGGCTGCAATGCAGCTTGTGCCGAGGCGACGCTTGGCAGCAGGATGCACAGACTGAACAGGATGGCGTGCAATTTACTTCTTCTCGAAGTTAACCGACGGCGGTTGCGAAATCTGCGCTTCGTTCTCAACCGCTAAGCTGGGCTTCACCTGATAGCTGAAGACCATGGCGGTCAGATTGTTAGGGAAGCTGCGCGCCAGCACGTTGTATTGTTGAACCGACTGGATGTAGCGGTTGCGGGCCACGGCAATGCGGTTTTCAGTGCCTTCAAGCTGCACGCGCAAATCCTGGAAGCCTTGGTTGGCCTTCAGGTTGGGATAGTTTTCGGTCACCATCAAGAGCCGCGACAGAGCCGAACTCAAACCCGACTGAGCCTGCTGGAAGCGCTGAAAGGCAGCCGGGTCATTGAGAGTTTCAGGCGTGACTTTGATCGATGTGGCGCTGGCGCGGGCTTCGACCACCCGCGTCAAGGTGTCTTGTTCAAACGCCGCCTCACCTTTGACGGTGGCGACGATGTTCGGCACCAAGTCGGCACGGCGCTGGTATTGGTTGAGCACTTCAGACCAAGCCGCTTTGGTTTGCTCGTCAAGGCGCTGAAACTCGTTGTAGCCACAACCCGAGAGCAGCACCAGCAAGCAACCGGTCAGTACCAGTTTGATAAAACGCGAAGTCATGAAAGAGCCTTTCTATTGAACAACTGCCATGCGGCACGGACATCAGGCCGTCACACTAACACGCCGAGCAAGACTCCGCGTCGGCCGACATTCCGTCGAGTTGTCAGCTTGGCAAAAGGATTTCTTGCCGTCGGGCTGATCCATGGGCTGGCGCCATGGCCTAATATGGCAGGCGTAGCCGCGCCGCCCACTCACGCCAAAGAACGCCATCCATGCGAACAGCCAAACCCACCTTGACCCACAACGGTCACGCAGACGAGACCGAAGCCGCGTTTTATGAGGCCATGCGACTCGGCGACATCGACAAGCTCATGGCCTGTTGGGCTGATGAGGATGACATCGTTTGCGTCCACCCGGGTGGTCCGCGACTGGTTGGGGCATTGGCGATCCGGGGTGGTTTTGAGACGATGTTTTCGCACTGCACGATACGCGCGCACATTGAAGATGTGCGCCGCGTGCAAACACTCGGCGTCAGCATACATAGCGTCATCGAACGCGTCGAAGTCATGACCCCCACCGGTCCGGCGCAAGCCTATGTGGTCGCCACCAACGTTTACCTCAAGACCGCCCAAGGCTGGCGACTGGTCGCGCACCACGCCAGCCCTGGGACCGCGCAAGAAGTGCCGACCAGCGACGGCCCCAAGGTCCTGCACTGACCTATGGACTACCGCGCTCCTTGGTGGTTGCCCGGCGGCAACCTACAGACTATCTGGGCGGCATTGTGCGGTCTGAGATATCAAAGCAGCAAACCGCACTTTCGACGTGAGCGGTGGGCGACCCCAGATGAAGATTTTGTTGATGTTGATTGGTTGATGGATGGGTCGGGCGCCACGACACATGCTGATGCTGCGGCGCAACCGCTATTGGTCGTATTTCACGGCCTTGAGGGTTCGTCATCAAGCCACTACGCAGAAGCACTGGCGGATGTCGCCAGACGCCGCGGTTGGGCCTGTGCGGTGCCGCATTTTCGCGGCTGCTCGGGCGAATTGAACCTAGCGCCTCGGGCTTACCACTCTGGCGACTTTGTGGAGATTGACTGGATGCTGCGCCGTTTCAAGGCGGCGCATGCGGGGCCGCTGCTCGCCGTCGGCGTCTCGCTGGGGGGCAACGCCCTGATGCGTTGGGCCGCAGAGCTTGAGGGCACTGCTGCCGACGTGGTGAGCGCCATCGCCTCCGTGTCCTCGCCGCTGGATCTAACGGCCAGCGGCAAGGCCATTGGAGAGGGTTTTAACCGGCAGGTGTACACGCGCATGTTTCTTGGCTCGATGTTGCCAAAGGCCGTGCAAAAGCTGGCCCAACACCCGCAGCTCTTTAGCCGCGAAGCCTTGCTGGCTGTCCGCGACCTTTATGCGTTTGACGACATCTTCACTGCGCCACTGCATGGCTTCAACGACGCTGAAGATTACTACCGACGCGCCTCGGCCAAACCCCATTTGCAGCGCATTGCTGTTCCTGCATTGGCACTCAATGCCCTCAACGACCCCTTTGTTCCGGCCGCCAGTCTGCCAGGTGCTGCCGATGTCAGCGCCAACGTCACTCTGTGGCAACCGTTGCAGGGCGGTCACGTCGGCTTCCCGGCTGACGCTGAGAATAAGTGGCCACACGCACATGTGCGTGCCATGCCCATGGCTGTCTGTGAATTTTTGGCACAGCATTTACCATCCCATGCAAGGAGTTTAGAAATACATGGATGACATAGTCAAAGCCGCTATCGCCAAGTGGCCCAACGTGCCTAACTGCTTTGGCTGGTTGGGGCTGGATGCCCGTGGTAATTGGTACATGCGTGACGACCAGGCTCAGGCGGCTGGGCCGTTTGCTGGCGGTAGTGCTCTGAGCAAAGGTTCGCGGTTGCAGCACGAGAAGCTGATTGACTTCATCCAGCGCAACTACGAGGCTGATGCCGGCGGGCAATGGTTTTTTCAAAATGGGCCGCAGCGGGTTTATGTGGAACTAGAAGCCACGCCGCTGGTTTGCCGCGTGGCACCGGATTTTTCTGTGGCCTCACACACCGGCGAATTGGCCCGTGTGCAGCGCTGCGTGCTCGATCAGCATGGTCGTTTGTATTTAGAAACCGGCATTGGTTTTGGACTGGTCCACACGCAAGACATGACACATGCCGCTGACGCGGTGGAGTGCGGCCTGTGGGTGCCCGAAGAGGTGATGTCTGCGGACTTGCCAAAGCGCTTTGGCTATGTCCGTAGCCCGGCTCAGCTACAAGTGTTGGGCGGACACAAAAAAGCCGGTCAGTGACCGGCTTTTTAAATCTGCGAGAGTGGCTTACTTGGCCGCGTTAGCCATGTACTCAACCGCAGAGCGGATGTCGGCGTCAGACGCTGATGAGCCACCTTTAGGCGGCATGATGCCCTTGCCCTTGATGACGCTGGCCGTCATGGCGTCAATGCCGGTTTTAATGCGCGGTGCCCAAGCAACTTTGTCGCCAAACTTAGGCGAACCCGCCACACTGGCTGCATGGCAAGCCACGCACGCTTGCTTGTAGAGGGCTTCGCCAGCGCCGACCGTGGCGGCTGGTGCTGCAGCGACAACAGCGGGTGTTGCGGCGGCTGGCGCGGCAGCCATTGGGGCTGGGGCCGCAACAGGCTCCGCTGGCGCAGCGGCAGCCGGTGCTGCGGGCTCGGCAAACTTGCCACCAGCAGAAGCCGTCAGGTAAACCACCGCACGACCGATTTCGATGTCGTTGAAATCACCGCCGCCTTGTGGACCCATGGCGTTCTTCCCTTTGAGTGCAGAATTCCAGAGGGCTTCAAAGCCAGTCTTGAGGCGTGGCGCCCAAGCGGCTACGTCGCCAAACTTAGGCGCACCCGCTGCACCGCTGGCGTGACAAGCAACGCACTGAGCGGCATAGACGTCAGCACCGGCTTTGAGCGGGCGATTGGCATCGCGAATCTCCACAGAGCCGACTTTCAAGATGCGCTCGGCGACGGATTTTTCCATGTTTCCCGCGCCCATGGCCGGCATGTTGGCCGAGGTCACGTAATAGACCAAGCCAATGATGGCGAAGATGGGAATCACGAAAGAGAAAAACGCCATCAGCAAAAATTGCTTAGGTGTTTTGACCGGGCCGGTGTGCTCTTCTTCGTGAGCCGAGTTGTTGTCGTGTGCGCTCATGGCGTCCTCAAAAAAAAACGGGGTGTCGGGGGCAACCAGGGTCAAGCCCGGCAACCTAACATTATAGCGGGCACCTCTGCTGCTTCTCTGGCTTTGCGCGAAGGCGTGTCGGCGACTGTTAGAATCTGGCGCTGGTGTTGTGAGGCATCAGCCAGCGACCGACACATCTGCTGTCTGGCGCTAGATAAAATCAATTCAGCGTTGCGGCTGTAGCTCAGTGGATAGAGTATTGGCCTCCGAAGCCAAGGGTCGTGGGTTCGATCCCCGCCAGCCGCACCAATTACCGTTAGAACCTACGTAAGCTGTTGTTTTGTATGGTTCCCAACGTAAATCAAGCTCTTAGCGCACCCGTCTGGATACAACTGTGGATATATTGACCGCAAGACACGGTCAGTTCTTTCGCGCTTTGTCGACTGGGTTCTCTATGACCAAATGGCCGGGCTACTGCTCTGATCGGGGCCGTATTCGTTTTCAGCGTCGTATTCCTGCGGATGTCCGCCACGCCTTCGAGGGGGCTGAGTGGATACGTATCCCGCTGAACTTTCCAAGTGTTCGAGAGGCGCAGCGCAGTGCCCTAGCTTGGTATGTCATTTACGAAGAAGAGTTTGCACAGGTACGCAACGATGCCGCAGGTGGCAAGCCCTTAGCACCCACCAAGCCGAGCAAAAAATCCCTGAGCGAGTACACGCCAGCGGATATATATGCGCTCGTACAGCCCATAGCGGACAACATCAGCCGCAACCAACACACTGAGATATCCACTGGTGCGCTATCGTTTCCTCAGTTGGCGGGCAACCACGCGAAGCTAGAAGGTGCCGTTCGCGATGTCCTCCGGGGTGCAGGCTCCGAGTTACTGAATTTGCTCTCGAGGTTGTTCCTCGGAACTCGTGACATCCCTTATGACCCTAGCCATGAGAGTTTCGACCGGTTTATCTTTGAGTCTGCCCGAGTACTGAGTGCCCGCGCTGTTATCCCGAACTCCCGTCGATTGGAAGGCGCGGACGTGGAACCACCACCCCAGCCCCCAATAGGCGCTGGATTGCACATACCCATGCCTGAAGGTTTGGCCTTGGGCGAAGTGATCCACCGCTTTGTTGAGGCCCTGCCGGATAACCACTACAAGCGCAAATTGGTGCTGTGCTTAACCTTGATGCGTGAGGTTGTCGGAGCATCATTACTAGTCAAAGAGTTGAAGCAAACCCACGTTCGGGACTTCTTGTTGACGGTATGTGAGTTGCCCAGCGATTGGGGTAAGCGGTACAAAGAAAAAGGCGTTTCGCTGGCTGATTTGCTGGCAGAGGAAGAGGGCGAAGGCCTTTCGGAGACAACCTACAAAGACAGCTATCGGGCCACTCTGACAAAGTTCCTGAACGATGCCCGGCGAGATTATGGCGACCAAGGCTTTCCCGTGCTGTCAGCGGACTACGCTTACACGGGCACCCAGCGCGGTGCACGGGACAAGCAGCGGCACCTTGAAGAGGCTGAGTTGGTGCGGCTTTTTGAAGGTGCAGAGTTCGCAGCAATAGCTGTCGATCCCACGCAGGAGCACCGCTACTGGCTGCCGGTCATTGGTCTATACACAGGGGCACGTCCCCGTGAAATATGTCAGTTGAATCCGCAAGGCGATTGGGGTGAGGTGGGCGGCGTTGGCTTCTTGATCTTTGATGAGAACACGCCCGCTGGCAAAGGCGTGACCAAGTCCATTAAAACTGGGGAACGGCGACTTATTCCTATGCATCCTGAGCTTGTCCGTCTCGGGCTGCCTGAGTACCTAGCACGTCTGCGCAAAGAGGGCGCTGATCGACTCTTTCCCGGCTATCGTCTCAAGGCAGGCAACCCCTATGTGGTCGCTGGCGCAGAGTTTTCAGAACTGCTTCGCACGGTGGGTTTGTATGACAACCAGACTAAGGGCGCGAAAGTCACCGGTATGTACATCTTTCGAAAGACTTTCTCTACCTACGGTGATGAGCAGGACATCAACGTGGCACCGTTCGTGGGCCATAGGAACAACGACAAGTCGATTACAGAGCGTCACTACATCACTCGGGCGAAGGAAATGCCGTGGCTGTACGACCGGTTCAGAGCGTTGGACTTTTCTGTGAGGGTTCCGTTGCGGGGTTTTGAGGTCGTTCGATCAGTAGCCAGTGAAGGTTCACACGAATCGGGGATGCAGCGATGAATACAAATATTACAGATGTGATCAGGCCCACGTGGCGAGCATCGCTGCGGTAGCCGCAAGTCGGATTACTCCAACTCACGGCCCCGTTTTGACTGCTCGAAGGGTATGGAATTCCACCCCCTTAAGGATTCCATACACGACCCTACGGGGCGCTATCTGGTTCTCCGCAGAGTTACTCAGGGCGACCTTTAGAACTCGGTGTATTCCTCTACTGCGTTGGTGAGGTGAGGGAACGGGTTGGTGTCGTAGGCTTCTGAGCCTTTAAGGGTCTGATGCAGCTGGAACAACTCTTCCACCAAGCCGGGGCTATGCATTCCTAAGGCCCGAAGCAGGACGCGTGCAGACACATCCTTTAAGTGCTTCTCAGTTCGCCGTAACAGTTGCTCGGCCGCCTTTTGCTCTTCGTCCTTGCCGTCCATTGGATTGGGCTCCAGCTTCCACAGGCGCATCTGTGCCCACGTCAAGTTTCCCGGTGTTACTTCAGGGTGCGCCTTAGCGAACTGCTTCAGAGTCCGGCGCATGATCGAGATGGTGGACTCGTCAACGTCTGCTAGTGCCTTGATGGTGGCCTTACTCATACTGCCCTCCAGCGTCAAGCGCCAAGCAGCCTCAGTCTTACAACGCATCGTCAGAGGCAGCTTGTCCTTGCTGTTGTCTCCAAGCGATGCCTTTATTGATTCCCCCAAGGTGATGTTGCGCAACACCCTCACGGGCACGGGAGCAGGGTGGTTCACCCACCGGTACGCCATCAGACGGTGGTGTCCATCGACACAGGCCCAAGCATCGCCCACCCAGACCACCGTAACGGCCTCAAGCGATGCCTGCCGGGCACCCCGAGGACCGAGCTTGATTGCTCGTGCAAGGGTCTGTACGTGAGATTCGCTGCTCTCGGAGTAGATACGCCTCTGCTGGAATAAGTCTGGGATGCACTCGATCTCTGACCACTTCAAAAGCCTCGGGGTGCCCGGGGCTGGACGACCGTTGGCGATGCGGTCCTCGGTTGCCTTCTTCGCATCAAGAAACTCACTGGGTGACTTGTTGAATATCAAGTTCATGCCATTCCGCCGATCTCAGGCGTGAACCCGTCCATGCTTTCTAGCACCAGAGCCAGCGCGACCCATAGAGGCAGCCCCGGGTTGACCTTGAGGAACTTTGCCAGCGGCATACCTATGGCTTCCTGAATTTCATTGGAATCTTTCCCAATAGACTTAAGCCGGTCCTTGATGCGTGACACGGTGGCAGGCTCCGCGCTGTATTTGATCCGTAGCCCGGCCATGCGAAGGTGCCCCCTCATAAACGCAGTGTCAGCCCACGTCTGCCGCAAGTTCAATGTAGCCCAATGCACCTGCTTTGCTTTAGCAGACGCGTGGGCCTTGGTGGAATCAAGATGAGATGCCGCTGATGCCGGGGATTTAAGTGCCTGAAACGATTTCTCCGAGAGCACCAAGGGGGTAGGTGCTTGGGACGCTTCAATCGTCTGTGGATACGGCTGAAAGCGGATGTTCTGAGAGCGTTTGTAGCCCATGGGCTCCGCAGTTGATGGGGTGGTGGCATTTGCCATATATTGGTTTCTGTAAAAAGAGGAATGAAAAAGCCCCCGTGGGTATCCTTGATGGACTGCACATGGGGGCTGAAAGTGATAGAAGGCAGGGGAAAGGCTGCTTCTACCTAACAGGGAGGGGTAATTGATTCAATATTCAAGTTTTCCTGGACAGGTCGTCCTAATCGCATTGCAGCCGAGTAGTCCGGATCACCCGAGTTCGACACCAAATCCAGTTTTCCCGACTTTTTGCACCCTAGGTGTTGAATGCCACCCAGAATTGACCCCGTAGGACCGAATATTTTCATTGAAATTTGACCCCTGTTAGAAAGTCTGTGCATGCC
>JABMMH010000016.1 GCA_013205645.1 Polaromonas sp.
CGCTTAAGGTGTTGCCGTCCACGTCGGTAAAGCCGGCCAGCAAGTTCGCTGCAGTGACGGTGTAGGCCGTGTCTTCCGTACCTGCTGCCAGCGCTGCCGTGGCGCTGCCCGCTGGCGCGTCGTTGACGTTGGCCACCGCTGCACTGGCGCTGCTAGTGACGGACTCGGCCGAGCCTTGACCATCGATGTAGCTGGCTTTGACCGTGATGGTTTTGCCCACTTGGGTTTGGCCTAGCACCAAGGTGCTGCCGGTAGCGCCGTTGATGTTGACGCCGTCAGCTTGCCACTGGTAGCTCACCTCGCCCAGGCCGTCGAGGTCGATCAGGCTGTCGCTTGCCGTCAGGGTCTGGCCCTGAGCGGGCGTGCCGCTGATGATCACCGAGCCGGTCGGCTCATCGTTGGTGATATCAATGCCCAACGGATAAGGCTCAGAGACAGTGGCATTGCCAGCCTTGTCGGTGACCGTGACGATCACATTCTTGTCCGGACCGTTACCGATGTTTGTAATGTCCGCCTTGCTCAGCGTCAGGCTCCAGGTATCGCCGTTTAATTTGGCCGCGTATTCCTTGCCGCCGACCGTGAGCTTGACCAAGCTGCCCAGTTCAGCATGACCAGTAAGGGTCACGCCAATGTCTGCCTCAGACTTGGTGATGAAGTTATCGCCGGCGATGGGTGTTGTTAAGGTCCCTGCGACAGGCGCTGATTTATCGATGTAGATCGATAAAAAGCCCGAAGCGATATCGACGTTCTTGACGTTGTCGTGCACCACCACCGACAGTGATTTGACACCTTCACCCAGCTCTTTTACCGAGAACTGGATGTAGCCGCGCTGAAGGTTCGCTGCCGTCAGGATGCCGCTGAAGGCTTCGACGGCGCCAAACATCACCTTGACGCTGTTTCCGACCGCCACCACGCCCGAGACGCTTGAGAGGTCGACGCGAATCTCAGGGCTGGTGACGTTGGTGAAACTGTCACTGTCGCTGAAGCCAGTGTCCGAGCCGGGCGCAAGGCTGATGGAGATGACTTTTTGACCGCTGCTTACAACGTCAAAGAGGTTAGCCAGCGCCGTAATGCTATTGTCGATCGCGCCAGTGCTTGCAGCCTTGGCCAAGTCCCCCTGGATGATCTTTTGGTATTCGTAAATCGCCGCAAGGTTACCCGCAGAAACCAAGCCGTTGCCGGTTGCAAGCAGAGAAATAACGTTGCTAGTCACGCTCTGCGCACCGCCCGTGCTGAGCAAGTTGTCAAGCACTGTGGTAGATGTGAGGTCAAACGAGCCATGCGATTTGATGACCTCGACCATCTTGGTCAGGATGTCTGCATAAGCTTCTTGACTTGAGACACCCTTCACACCAGCCACGGCCTGCGAACCCGCAATAAGCACGTTGGCCACTTGTGCGGCCTTGCTTTGTATCGCCAATGCTTGAACCAAAGCATCGCCAGTGCTGCTAGATGCCTGCGCGATGGGGTCGTAAGTCAGCAAGTTGACCTCCGCCGGGATGCCCAACGCTGTCTTGACGGTTTGCATAGCCTGCTCGGTTGTCAGGCCAGGGTTTTGCTCGATGAAGGACTGAATCAGCGTGGTTAGCGGATTGACCACAGTAGAAGAAGCCGGTGCAGTGAGTTCGCCGTTGAACTTCAGACCCGTAGAGACGTCCGTTCCTCCACTGGCCACCAGTTTTGTCGCGCGAGCCAAGAGCTCTGTATCAAACTGGTATTGCCCCAGTGCGTTCGTAGTTGCCGTCGCGATGACTTGCTCGACGCCATTGACCATGCCGTAGAGCTTGACGGTAGAACCACTGATGTAGCCGTCAGCCACGATACCCAAAGAATAGAGCGCCGCTTTGACACCCGCAACCGCAGTAGCAACCGGACCACCACCACCACCACCACCAAGCCCACCCAGCAAAACACCGCCCAACAACCCGAATGGCGAAAATTCGGCATAGCCTTTGATAGCGGGCTGCTCAGTGGAAGGCCAGCCGATTTGAACCGAGCCTTCTGACATGACCGGTTCTGCGTTTTGGATAGAGACCTGGGGCAATGGTGTGCCCTGCTCATCTTGAGCAACTACCTGCTCGGCACCCAGGCCCCGGGCCTGCCCAGAAGTTCGTAACTCCTCCTCAATCAGCGCCCGAAGCAATTCGGCGGCTTCCGCTGGATTGAGCGGTGACTCTGTTTGAGCATCGACCGCCTGGACGCTTTGTTTTTCGTTGTCCGCGGCTGCAATCATCTGCTCCAACAACAGTTTTTCTTCTTGCGTCTCATCCTTCGATGGCGTCAGAAGAGTATTGCCACTGCTGGCTTGTTGAGCGGCTCGAGCTTGCTCAACCACCAAATACATCACAGCAATCTGCAAACTGGTGTATGAAACACCGACTTTGGCCGCAGCCAGAAACGCCCTAGCCCTCTCTAACAGAGAGCGCAATGTTTTAGGATTCAAAAAAAGCGGAGATCCAACTGACATTTAGAATAAAAGATGATGTCTATTAGCTTTAGCGAGTGAAAGCATGTTGGAAGCTGGGTGAGGCGTCTGACGTATCAAAAAGACAGTGCAAGTGAGTTGTTATGGATTTGTCATCGAAACTTGCGTTCTAAGGCAAGTTTGGGGAACGAACTAAAACATTGAATACGTTAAAAAATCATCAGAACGGTAATATTTTGCCAGAGCAGTCTTCATAGATCTTGCAAATACTTGCAAATATTTGCAAATACTTACAAATACTTACCAGATTATTTTTTTTATCGATTCACAATCGCAGACGAGCCTGTGGCAAATGATCTGAAGGCGCTGCAGGTCGAGATGACTCGCCTCAAGGCTGAACTCAGGCGAACCACGGAGGAGCGCGATATATAAAAAAAGGCCGCCGCGTACCTTGCCAAGCAGTCCGGCTAAAGTAGGCATTAATCTAGGCGCACCGAGGTCACAGGTTGCCAAACGCAATGCTGGTGTACTGGCTGCCCTGGTCAGAGTGATGAATCACCGATTGCGGCTTGCGTGTCATGAGCGCCATGTTCAGCGCTGCAATCACCAGGTCAGACGTCATACGCTCCCCAAAGGCCCAACCCACCACCTTGCGGCTGTACACGTCGATGACCATGGACAAGTACAGGAATCCCGTCCAGGTCGGTATGTAGGTCATGTCGGCCACCCACAGCTGGTTGATGTCGGTGGCCACAAACGCCCGATTGACCAAGTCCGGTGCCGGGCGATGGCGCACGTCTCGCTCGGTGGTCATGCGGAAGCTGCGCCTGCGGCGAACACCGCACATCTGCGCTTGACGCATCAGGCGGGCAATGCGTTTGCGGCTGGCCACAATGCCTGCGTCCTGCAGCTCGGCACGGATACGCGGCATGCCGTAGGTTTCATCACTGGCGACAAAGGCTTCGCGGATTTGTACCGTCAGAGCGACGTTGGCCTGTTGGCGTTGACTCAACGTCGCTCCAGCCAGCCGTATAAACCGCTGGCGGAAACCTTCAGCGTCTTACACATGGTGCGCACCGGTAATTCGGCCTGGTTCGCCGCAATCAGCGCGCGGGCGGGGTAAACGTCTTGTCGCCGTTGTTGGCAAACCAGGCCGTGGCCTTTGCCAAAATGTCACGCTCCAACTGGACTTGTCGCAGTTTGCGGCGCAACTCCATGAGTTCCCGGCGCTCGCTGGCACTGAGCGCACCGGCCTGCGCGGGCGCTAAGCCGCTGGCCTCATCGGCTTGGCGCACCCAGCTCATGATGCTGGTGGCATGGCAGCCAAACTCCTTGGCCAGTTCGCCGGGTTTGCACCCAGCTCGAACCAGTTCAATCATCTGCTCACGAAACTGCGCCGGATAAGGCGGCTTGGGGGTGTGCGGTTTGGACACTTCGGACTCCTTCTACAAGAACCATAAGGTGTCCGCGAAATGGGGTCAACTCCACCCCGACTGCCCACGGAAGGCTCTATGCCCGCTTCGGCCAGGCGTTCGCTGTAGCGGATGGACACGTACTGCGAGCCCCTGTCGCTGTGATGAATCAGGGCGTCGGTACGCTCGGGTTGCCGGTCGTACAAGGCTTGCTCCAGTGCATCCAGCACAAAGTCCGTTCGCATGGAACTGCTCTGGCGCAAACCCACGATTCGCCGAGCGTAGACGTCAATCACGAAGGCCACGTATTGCCAACCCTGCCAGGTTGACACGTACGTGAAGTCCGATACCCACAATTGGTTAGGCCGGTCTGCCTTGAACTGCCCCGGTTGACCCGGTCCAGCGGGCATGGCACAGCCCTGTCACCGATGGTGGTGCGCACTACCTTGCTACGGCGTACGCCCCGCAGACCCGACAGTCGCATGAGGCGCTCCACCGTGCAGCGGGCCACGGACACGCCCTCGCGTTTCAACTGATGCCAGACCTTGTCGGCGCCGTAGACCTGCATGTTGGATTGCCAGACTCGCAGGACCTCAGGCTTAAGAATTTAATCGGTCTTGGCGCGTGCACAGCGCAAATCCGGGTTGCGCCGCTGGGCCGCATGACGGCGATAGCCTGACGGGGCAATCTGCAAGACCTTGCAGATCGGCTCGACCCCGTAGGTATCCCGATGCTTGTCCACAAATTCTTTTAGGACTTCAAGCGGCGGTCGAGCTCCGCCTGGGCGAAAAATGCGCTGGCCAGCTTGAGGATCTCGTTGGCCCGGCGCAGTTCCTTGACCTCGCGCTCCAGTTCCTTCACACGCTGCGCCTCTGCGGTAGTAACTCCGTCGCGCAGGCCGGTATCGACTTCTACGCGCTTGATCCACTCATTGAGCGTCTGCGGCACGCAGCCAATCTTGGGGGCGATGGATTCAATGGCTGCCCACAAAGAGGGGTACTCCCCTCGATGCTCTTGCACCATCCTCACAGCACGCTCCCTGACTTCAGGTGAAAACTTGTTTGACTTCTTCATGGCTCAATCCTCTCAGAGATTTGAGCCTCCTCAAAATACGGGGCGTTTCAAGATAAGCCTCGCCCTCTTCCATGGTGATCGGCAGATGCTTGGCATCGCAAAGATGACCAAAGCCAATTGTCCAGTACCCGGCCGGGCAGATGTACGGATGGGCCCGCCGCTCTGGATCAAACGTCGTCACCCGATGGAAGCCCTCGAACCGCTTGGCCAGCTCCATTGCTGCTTGGGGTACATCGATCACGGTCTCACCTTGTCAAAAAC
>JABMMH010000057.1 GCA_013205645.1 Polaromonas sp.
GCCTTGGTCAACACCGACGCATCGGTGGTCTGTACGTACGGCATCAGGCCCCAAGCGAGCCAGCACCGCCTCGTAAAGAATCAGGTGCAGCTTGCCACGCGGAACGCCGAGCTCTGGCAATTCATAGCCCGCATGCCGGCCGCGCGCTTCCTTGTAGATGAACTGGCCGAAGCGGTTGAAAAATACGCTCTCGTGGTTCTCGATGCCGATGGCTTCGAGTTGCGGCAAGACACCCAGCGCAGCTAGCTCGCGCACGGCGTGCGGCAGCAAGGTGATGCCGACGCCCAATTCTTTGACCTCGGGAACGCTTTCAAAAACTTGGCAAGCCAAACCACGCTGATGCAAGGCCAACGCCAGACTCAGGCCGCCAATGCCGCCACCCACAATTGCTATTGTCATGATGCGTTTGTCTCTTATTCTGCGGAAATTTTCTGGCGCTTGATCAACTGAGACCAGCGCAAGGCATCTTGTTCGACCAAGTGCTTGAACTCGGCTGGGGTGCTGCCGCTGGGGTCCATGCCTTGCGCTTGAAACGCTTTCTTGACTTCGTCGGTGAGCAAAATCTCCCTGATCTCGCGGTTGAACATCGTCACCATCTCAGGCGCCATGCCCAGAGGGGCAAAGATGCCAAACCACATTTCCACGTTCACATTGCCGGCTTTGGCTTCAGCCAGCGTCGGCAGATCGGGCAGCAGCGGATGTCGCTTGTCGCTGCCAATGCCGAGCGCAGTCAAGCGGCCGGATTTGATGTGCGGCAAGGCCACATGAATCGGCAGGAACATGGCCTCAATCTGGCCGCCTAGCAGGTCAGTCAACGCCGGGCCTGTGCCTCGGTAAGGGATGTGCGTGATGAACACGCCCGTCGTCGCTTTGAAAAGTTCCATCGACAAATGGTGCGGTGTGCCAACACCGGGGGAGCCGTAGTTCACCTTGCCCGGTGATGTGCGGGCCACCTGCATCAGATCTGCAGCCGTTTTGAAACCACTCTTGGTGCTGGCCACCAGCAGCAGTTGCCCCCAACTTGTCAACGTCACGGGCGTGAGGTCTTTTACGGGGTCAAATGGCAGCTGCGGGTAAAGGCTGGCGTTCATCACCAGCGTGTTGACGCTGACCAGCAGCGTGGCGCCATTGGGGGCCGCGCGCACCACCGCCTCGGTGCCAATGTTGCCGGACGCACCGGCGCGGTTTTCAACCACCACGGGTCGGCCCAAGCGCTCTGCCAGCCGGGGACCGACCGTGCGGGCGACGATGTCAATGCCCGTGCCGGGCGTGAAGGGAACAATCAACCTGAGCGGAGGGGCAGAGGACAAAAAAGTTGGCTGCGCGGGCGTTTGCGCGCTGGCAGAACCCGTTGATAGTCCGCTCAACGCCATCAGCGCCAAGGGCATCAGCCTAGCAAGACGGCGGGTGTGACGGGTTTCGGCCTTGAGGCACGCTGCCATAAATTTGGAGGAAATAATCATAAGATGAACCTTCTGGTTTGCATGCTAACGATTATTCGAAATAATACGTCGTGGACAATCCATGTAATCCCTAAGAAAACTTCTCCCTTATTCATGACCTTGTCGCCAGTGCCAGCCATAGCCCAACTCGCCCAGTTGTACGCCCGCCCCGGCTTTTTACTGCGCCGGGCGCATCAGATTTCTGCCGCCGTGTTTGAGGACGAGTGCCGAAGTGTGGGACTGACACCGGCTCAATTTGGTGTCATGAGTGTGTTGCAGGCCAAGCCGGGACTCGACCAGTCCAGCTTGGCTAGGGCGCTCGGTTTTGACAAAGTCACGGTGCTGAGGGTGTTGCGCGGATTGGAGGCGCGGGGTCTGATTATCCGCACACCGGCCGCCATCAGTCGGCGCAGTTTGGCGATAGCGCTGTCAGACACCGGACAGGTTTTGTTGTTGCAAGCGCAAGAGCCGGTTGAACGGGCTTATCAGCGCTTGATGGCACCGCTTAACAACGAACAACGTGTCTTGCTGATGACACTTTTACAAACACTGACGGCAGGCCTTGAGAGTGATGCCCGGGCCGCATTTGTCCCGCATGGAAGCAGTTCCTAAAAACCCTAAACCCTGCAGCGGCCTCAGCCGTTAGTCGCTTGCAGACCCCAACGCGCCAGTGCCGCGTCGTCGCTGACACGCGCATCGACCCAACGCGCACCCGCAGGCGTTTCTTCTTTTTTCCAAAACGGTGCTTGGGTCTTCAAGTAATCCATCAGGAACTCACAAGCCTGAAAACTCTCGCCTCGGTGTGCCGACGTGACGGCCACCATGACGATTTGGTCCAAGGGCTGCAACAGCCCGACACGGTGGATCACCCGCGCCGCGAAGATGTCAAAGCGCGCCATCGCCGCATCGATCATGGCCTCAATGGCTTTTTCAGTCATGCCCGGGTAGTGCTCAAGCTCCAGCGTGGCGACCTGATCGCCCTCGTTGCGGTCACGCACCGTGCCGACAAAACTGCACACCGCACCGACGCGTTTGTCGCCCTCACGCAGCGCCGCAATTTCGGCAGTGAGATCAAAGTCTTTGGTTTGAACAGATACGCGGGCCAGCATCTCAGCCTCCGGTGACCGGTGGGAAGAAAGCCACTTCGCAGCCTTCGCGCAAAGCGGCCGACTCGTCGCTCATGATTTGGTCCAGCGCCATGCGCACCGGTTTGCCACGGGCCAGCGCCTGCGCATGGGCCGGGCTGAGGGCCAACAGCTCGTTGCGCAAATCGGCCAAAGTGATGGCCGTGGTCTCGCGTTGCTCAGAGCCTTGCCCCAGTGCCTCACGAATAGACGCGAAATATTTGACGGTGATTTTCATGGACTTGTTTCGATGAACTGCATGGGTCTTGAAGGCGGCTCAGGACAACAAGGCCGAAAATGGAATGTAGCTGACCTCGTCGCCCGGTGCGATGGTTTTTCCGGGCGGGTTATCAACCAGTCCATCGCCCCAAACCGCTGAGGTGAGCACGCCTGAACTTTGGTTGTCAAACAGCGCAAGACCACCGCCGACCAACTGTCGAACACGCAAAAATTCACGCCGCTTGTCGGCCTTGGGCCAGCTGAACTGGGCCACCGCCGTCATGGCTTGTGGTGCCAACGCCGTCACACCCAATAGCTTGAGTACAAAGGGGCGCACCAGCAACATGAAAGTCACAAAACTCGACACCGGGTTGCCCGGCAAGCCGATGAAATGCGCGAATGGGTCAGCGCTTGACGATTGAATGCGGCCATACGCAAACGGTTTACCCGGCTTGATGGCGAGTTGCCAAAGCTTGAGTTCGCCCAGCGTCTGTACGGCCGGTTTGATGTGGTCTTCTTCACCCACCGAGACGCCGCCGCTGGTGAGAATCAGGTCGTGCTGCAACGAAGCCGCAGCGAGGGCCTGCACCGTCGCGTCTAGCCGGTCGGGCACGATGCCGAGGTCGGTCACCTCGCAGCCCAAGCGATTCAGCATGGCGCGCAAGAAAAACCGGTTCGAGTTGTAGATGGCACCCGGCGGCATGTCCGCTGGAGCGACGTCGCCTGGCATCACCAACTCATCGCCCGTCGAAAAAAGGGCCACACGGACGGGCCGAGTCACTTGCAGTTTGTCAAAGCCAATGCTGGCCGCCAGCCCTAAAGCCGCTGGCGACAACCGTTGGCCGCGCGCCAACACCACCGCACCGCACGCCACGTCTTCGCCTTGGCGCCGAATCCATTGGCCGGCCTTGGGGACACTCAACAAACGCACGCTGGCGCTGTCAGTCAAGGCTTCCGTGTCTTCTTGCATGACCACCGCGTCCGCGCCCGGCGGGATTGGTGCGCCGGTGAAGATACGCGCTGCGGCCAAGGGCTCCAGCGCGTGGCCGTAGCTGCCGGCCGGAATGCGCTGGGTCACTTGCAACACATCGGTGATGGCCAGATCAGCGCTGCGCACAGCGTAGCCGTCCATCGAGCTGTTGTCGTGACCGGGCACGTTGAGGCTGGAGATCAGGTCTTCAGCGAGCACGCGGCCATCGGCGTCAAAGGTCGAGACGGCTTCAAGATCGGCCAGCGGCAATGCCATGGCCAACAACTCGGCCAGCGCTTCATCCAGCGGACGCAGAGGCTGGCGAACTGGGGCGGAAGATGTCGCAGTGGTCGCGGGATGGAGCAAGCTCAGCCCCTTTCAAAATTGGTAGTTGTCAGCGTTGTAGTCGAAGCGGTGCCCATTTTGGACGAGATACTCGGCCAAACTGTCGGGGTCGTTCAAATCCAGCACCGGCAGCAAGGTTGGCGCGGGCAGGCTCTGCGGTGCATCGGTGGCGATGGCCACGATGAAAGCATCATCGGGATAGCGCACAGGCAAAGGCGTGTAATCGGCTGTGGGCGCACGCCAAACTTCAATCTTCAGCAAGTCACTGCTTTTGAA
>JABMMH010000058.1 GCA_013205645.1 Polaromonas sp.
GGTCATTGCACTGGCGCTAGCAGCGCTCACGGCAGGCCATGCCATGGCTGCAGATCCCGTCACGCCAAAGACCCGCGCTGAAGTACGCCAGAAACTGGAGAACGCCAAGAAAATGGGCGAGTTTCCGATGCCCCCTAAGGATTGAAAATCGATCACAGCCACCCAAAGCGGCCTTCGACATTGCGTTCGATGGCTGTTTTTGGCGGTGTGGTGCGAGGTCAACCCTCGATTGCGGAGGGGCCTGCGTCATGGGATGAAAGATGGTGCCCCGGACCAGACTTGAACTGGTAAGACCTTGCGATCGAGAGATTTTAAGTCTCTTGTGTTTACCGATTTCACCACCGGGGCTGCGGAGAATTATGCCTCTTTTGCAGACTTGATTCCGTGAATTCGGTGATGCTGATTAACCTCAAGTCTGCATCAACGCCACCGCACTGAACAAAGCGCGCAAGGTCGACGCCTCAATATTGCGGGTGATGAAGACTATTCGTGAGCCGGTGTCCTCGCTGGGCCAGCGGTCTAGTGGGAGCGGTGGGTGAAAAACATGCCCAACGCCTTGGACGACAACCGGGTTGCCGTCCACATTCACAATGCCTTTGACTCGCAACATATCTTTACCGCGCAGGGAAATGATCAGTTCAATGGCCGCCGAAAAAGAGGCCCAGCTGAAGGGCTGATCGAAGCGTAGCGACAAGGTTTTGACAGTTGGATCGTGACGTGCTGGAAGCCGGTCACCTAAGTAAGACTCGCCTTGCTTGTTGCCCGCTGCTTGCGGCTTGAGTTCACCGAGAAAGTGCAAGGTGTCATCGCCCGCGCGCGCGCTGCTCAGACCGATGCCAATCAAGTCGCTCGGATGCAAGTCACCCATGCTGCAGCGCCGAATCTCTGCGCGCGGGTTAATCGTGCTGATGGCGGCCGTCAAATCAGCAATGACCGTGTCGGATGCCAAATCACACTTGGTGATGAAGATACGGTCTGCCAGTGCAATCTGGTGCTCCGGCTCGGCGTTTTCAGCCAATTGCGTCAGTCCATTGGCGGCATCTACCAGCGTCACCACGCCATCAAGCCTGTAGTGCGCGCCCAGCATGGTGTCGCTGGCCAAGGTCTGAATCACGGGGGCCGGATCAGCCAGTCCCGTGGTTTCAATCATGACCCGATCGAAGTCCGGGATTTGACCTGCGCGTCGCTCACCAAAAAGCTCCCGCAAGGTTTCCTGCAGGTCAGTCCGCACCGAGCAGCACAAACAGCCGTTGGCCAGCAAGCTGACATTTTCAGACGACATCTTGACAAGGTCGTTGTCGATGCCAATCTCGCCAATCTCGTTGATCACCACCGCCACCCGATCCATGTCGGGATGCCTGAGCAAGCGACTGATCAGGGTGGTCTTACCGCTGCCCAAAAACCCGGTGATGAGAGTGACTGGAATTTTTCCAGCCAGCGGATCGCGCTTCATTGACTGGCTTTCGGTGTTCAGATGTTCATTTCGAGAATGTAGAGTCCGCCGCCAAAACGGTCAATCGTGTAGACCAGCCGGCGGTCATCGACAAACACGTCGTTCAGCTGAATGGCACCGGCCGGGGCCAGTCTTGGCGTGCCGGGTACGAAATAAGCGACCTCTTCAACTTGATACGGATTGGTCGTGTCATAGACGCGAACACCGGCGTTGAAAAATGTACCGATGATCAAGGTGTCCGATTTGAAGGACACCGGCAGCGGCAGATTTTCATGCAGGTTGTGTGCGCCGAAACGCCCTCCGCGTTTGGCGAAAGCATCGTAAGGCGGCGCCGGAAATGTGGAGACGGGCACCGGGTTCGCATCGGAACGGGCGTCAACCACCCACACCAACTTAGGCCAATCTTTGCCATCGTCCTGCACACACTCGTCGCTGACAACCCACAGCCCACGGTCAAACAAAGGCAGCACCGTGTGCGTGAAACCATTGAATGGCGGCGAGTGATTCCAGTGCGACGCCATCTTGATGTCCGCTGGGTTCGAAATATCTAGAACGATCGCGCCGCCATCGATGTATCCCACATAAGCACGGTCTGGCCGCTGGGGAAACACATTGGTGTTGTGGGCCCGAAAGCCAGTGTCGAATTGCGCTGGCAGTCTTGGCGGTTGAGGGGCCGTGTCACCCACACGCGTGCCCGGATACCACCAGCGGCCTGTCTCAACCGGTTTGCTCGGGTTGGAAATATCCACGATCCGGTAGATTTGGTCGTCTTTCGGGTTGTGCGGCTGAAAGTCGTGTGCACCGGACGAGATATGAACGGTCTTGCCGTCAACGAACCAAACCGCATGCACGCCACGCGAGTATGGACCGGAGCAATCGAAGTGAGAAATCAACTTGGGGTGCTCAGGGGTGGAGATGTCATACACATCAAAACCCGCCGGCTTCATATTCACTTCTTTGGTCTGGTTGGCGACCACCATCAGGTTGCCGACGACATCCAGCGAGTTCGAACGCACCTTCATGTGCGGCATGTCGGTCTGTACGATCACGCGCGGATTTTTGGGGTCGGTGACATCCACACCTGTGAAGTTTTTAGGCGCAGACTCATGCGCCATCCAGAGGATGCGGCGGCCGTCGTCGGCCATTTGCATGGCAATGCCCTCACCCATACCGCCAAATCCATCGAGTTCGTGATGGGACAACAAGGTCATGTTGTGGGCCATGGTTTGCTGGCTTCGATTCTTCGGTGTCATCATGTCAGGCGTGCTCATCAATTACTTTCTGAAGGTTGGCATTGAAATGTTTTTTGCTGATCAATCGGCTTTGATTCCGTTGTCCTTGATCACCTTGGTGTACTTTGCATACTCTTGGCGGACATAGTTGTTGAAGTTCGCCGGCGTGCTGCCCACCGGCTCGGCTCCTTCTTTGGAAAACCGATCCATCACGTCCTGGGTCTTCAAGACCCGAGCCGTTTCACGGTACAACTTCTCAACCACGGCGTCAGGGGTGCTGGCCGGCACAAAGAGACCGAACCAAGAGCTGATGTCGTAACCGCTCAATCCAGACTCTGCCAAAGTTGGCAGTTCAGGCGCCGCAGAAGAACGAGCGGCCGAGGTGACGGCCAAGGCTCGCAAACGCCCCGACTTCACATGCGGAAGCACTGAGACAATAGGGGCAAACATGACTTGAATTTCACCGGCGATCAAAGCATTGGCCGCCGGACCCGCCCCTTTGTACGGCACGTGAACCAAACTGGTTCCGGTTGCGGTTTTGAACATCTCGCCAGCCAAATGTGTCGGCGCGCCATTGCCTGACGATCCAAAATTCAACATCCCTGGCTTGGCCTTGGCCAAGGCGATCAACTCCTTGACTGAATTGGCCGGCACACTCGGATGAACCACCAGGACGTTAGGAACTTCAGCGACCAATGTCACGGGCTTGAGGTCTCGCAAGGTGTCGTAATTGAGTTTTTGGTAAATCTGTGGGGCGATGACGATGCTGGTCGATTGCCCCATCAACACGGTGTAACCATCGCCCACAGACTTGGCGGTCAGGTCCGCCGCGATGGTGCCAGAAGCGCCGGCCCTGTTGTCGATAACCACCGGCTGATTCATGGCCTCCGACAATTTGAGCCCCACGATGCGCGCCAGAAAATCGGCGCCACCACCTGGTGCTGCAGGGACGATCAACCGAAGGCTTTTGTTAGGAAAGTCTTGTGATGTGGCCGCAATACCAAAAGGCAAGGCCGTCGCCAGCAACAACAGACGCGCAAGTTTTGTCATGAATTGCATTTTTGTCCCTGATTTTCATGCAGAGCTTAGGCAAGTCAAACCACTTCGTCCAATGCTTAATTTGCGCGTACCCATATCAATTTGCTATGTGCGCCAGATGGTACGGACGTAAAAAAGGGCAGCACTGAAAAGTACTGCCCTTTAAATATGGAGCGGGAGAAGAGTCTCGAACTCTCGACCTCAACCTTGGCAAGGTTGCGCTCTACCAACTGAGCTA
>JABMMH010000059.1 GCA_013205645.1 Polaromonas sp.
ACCGAAGGCTTGGGCGTCAAACATGTGTGCATGGTGCTGGGTAATTCCATGGGCGGCATGCAGGTCTGGATGTGGGGTATCGCGCACCCGGACTTCATGGACGTGCTGGTGCCAATGGCTTCGCTACCGAGTGAAATGTCGGGCCGCAATTGGATGATGCGTCGCCTCATCGTTGACTCGATACGCAACGACCCTGAGTGGCTGGGCGGCAACTACACCAGCCAGCCACGCAGTGCGCATGTCGCAGCTGTATTTTTTGCCACCGCGACCAATGGCGGCAATCAGGCCCTGCAACGCCTGGCTCCCACGCGTGAAAAAGCCGATCAGCTGCTGGATCAGCAACTCAAGGCAACGTCAACGACGGGTGATGCGAATGACATCCTCTACCAATGGGATTCCTCGCGTGACTACAACCCCTTGGCGGGGCTTGAAAAAATCAAGGCCACGCTGCTTGCCATCAACGCTGCCGACGACGAACGCAATCCACCTGAGTTGGGCGTGATGGAGCGCGAAATCAAACGCGTCTCGAATGGACGTCTCTTGTTACTGCCAGCCAGTGACCAAACTGCCGGCCACGGCACCACCGGACAGGCCAAATGGTGGAACAAACAGGTGGCTGAACTGTTGAAAAACGCACCCCACAAAGCGCCCTGATTCAGCCCTCCGGACTTTGACCCACTCAAGGAAATAAGCATGAAAAATGCCTTGCGGATTCTGGCCAGCGGCCTGCTGATGTTGTCTTGCACCGTACAGGCGCGCGTCACGCGCATCGTGATCGACGAAACTCTGCTGATGCCTGCTGTGGCTGGCGCGCAAAACAGCATCGCGTACGAGCAGATTGCCGGTCGCGCCTTTGGCGAGTTAGACCCCAAGCTGCCGGGCAACGCCATCATCCAAGACATAGAGCTGGCCAAAGACGCAGACGGCAAAGTGCGTTACACGGCGTCGTTTGTTATTTACAAACCTGTCGACCTGAAGCAAGCCAGTGGTTTGATGTGGCACGACGTGCCAAACCGCGGCCGGGTCTATCCGTTTGCGCCGCAGGAGAGGGCCTTTGGCGACATCGAACTGGCCAGTGCTTGGCAAGGGGACAACGTCGGCGCGACCACCGTGCGGCCAACAGCCAGCGTGGCCGGCATGCAGTTTTTGCAAGTGCCGGTTGCGCGTCAGGCAGATGGTTCCCGCGTCACAGGTCAAGTCTTCGGGCGCATTGTCAACCGCAGCGGCATGGGCTCGCAGCCGCTGATGGTGCAAACCAATCCGGTGCCCTACAAGCCGATGAGTTTGGAGACGGCCAAAGCCAAGCTGACATCGCGTGGCGGCGAGACTACGAGTGGCGAAGTGATCGACGAGCAAGCCATTGCCGCCAGTGATTGGGCATGGGCTCGTTGTGATGCACAGAACCCGTTTCCGGGTGTGCCAGACGCGACGCAGATTTGCCTGAAAACAGGCTTTGATGCGAAGCGTCTTTACCAAGTGGTTTTTACCGCTGCCGACCCTTATGTGTTGGGTGTGGGTTTTGCCGCTTGGCGAGATGTTGGCGTGTTCTTCAAACATGCGCAGGCCGATGATGTCGGCACGCTGAACCCGATCGCTAAAACGGTGAAGCACAGCATTGGCCGGGGTGTTTCTCAGTCGGGAAATTACCTGCGTGGCTGGCTGCACCTTGGCTTTAACCGCGACGAAGCCGGCGCGCCCGTGCATGACGGTCTGTGGCCGATCATCGCGGGTCGGCGCATTGCCTTGAACTTTCGCTGGGCGCAGCCTGACGGTGTGCTGGAGCTGTACCAAGCCGGCAGCGAAGGCCCGCAGTGGTGGCTGCCGCATCCGGACGTCTTGCGTGGCATTCCTGCGGCCGGCATTTTGGACCGTTGCACAGCCAGCAACACTTGCCCCAAGGTGATGGAGCACTTTGGTTCTGCCGAGGTCTGGGCCTTGAAGCTGACGCCCGAGTGGGTTGGCACCGACGCCAAGCAAGACCTGCCGTTACCGGCCAACGTGAAGCGTTATTACATTGCCAGCAGCAACCACGGCGGCGGTGCCGGTGGTTTCAATTCAAGTCTGCCCGGTGTCGGCTTGCCCAAGGACAGGCCGATGTGCCCTGGCAACAATTTTGGTCAAGGCGTTTTACCGGCCAACCCGATGCCGCACACGCAAACCGTCAACGCGCTGCGCGTGCACTTTCGCAATTGGGTGATGCGCGGCACCGAGCCGCCGGCCAGCCGGTATCCGACGCTGGCTGCTGGCACGCTGGTGGCGGCGCACAAGGTGGCGATGGGCTTTCCGGCGCTGCCCGGTTTGCGCCCGACGCTGCCAGAGCGTGACTTCATCATGCCGGTGTTTGACTACGACTGGGGCCCTGATTTCAAAGCTGTCGACGGCTCGGGCGTTCCCTCTTTGACACCGCCAAAGATCAAACAAGTGTTGCAGATGATGGCGCCCAAAGTCGATGCCGATGGCAACGAACTTGGCGGTTTGCCGGTGGTCTTGGCCGACGCGCCACTTGGCACTTATCTGGGTTGGAACGTCACGGCCGATGGTGCACAACCCTTTCACAAAGACCAAATTTGTAACTATGTGGGCGGCATGTTGCCGTTCGCGCGCAACGCGCAGGATCGCTTGGCGAGCGGCGACAGCCGACTGTCTTTGGCGGAGCGCTACGGCTCTCATGACGGCTATCTGGCGGCTGTGCGCCAAGCCGCCGAGCGTGCTCAGCAGGCTGGGTTTTTGCTCGCCGAAGACGCCCAAGCCTTGATCGTTGAGGCCCAGGCCAGCGCGGTGCTGCGTTGACAAGCGGCAGGATCCGCTGCTCCGGCTGAACCGGCTGCTTTGGCCGGCGTCGCCAGTGCTAGACTCGCGGCCCGACGCCAGCCATTCGGCTGCGCCGTCTGTACCTTTGAGAATTGCATGAAACCGAAGAGTTTTTCCGGCAGCCACCAACTGGGTTTTGGCTTTGATGACGCTGTCGTTCCGCTGGCGCCGGTGACCGCTTCGCGAAGAACCCCAAAGCCGCCAGCGGTGACTGCTCCAGTCCCGTCGCCAGCCAGGGCCACTTCAGCGCTTTTTGAAACCTTGCCGAACAGCGCCACCGTGGTTCAGGTCGGAAGCGAAGCCGACACAGAAGCCGAAGCCATGGCGAAGTTGCTGGACGCGCACCCTGACTTTCGCGTGTTGCGACGCTTGGCACCGCAGCTGGCGTTTCCCCCTGCCACCGGACCGGTGGCGACGCTGTTGGTGCTGGACACCGAAACCACCGGCCTGAACCCTGCACGTGACAAGGTGGTCGAGCTGGCCCTGCTGCGCGTGACGGTTGATTTGCGCACCGGTCAGCCGGTCGGCGCGGTGCGGGTGTACGACGGCCTGGAAGATCCGGGCATACCGATGCCCGACGAGATCATCGCCATCACCGGCATCACCGATGACATGTTGCGCGGCCAGCGGCTGGACGAAGCCGAGGTGCAGCGCCTGCTTGACGGCGTCGACTTGGTGCTGGCCCACAACGCTGGTTTCGACCGGCCCTTTGTCGAGTCTCGGTTGCCGCAGTTTGCAGCACTGAACTGGGCCTGCTCGTTTGCCGACATCGACTGGAAACAAGAAGGCCGTGGTTCAGCCAAGCTGACCGCGCTGGCCTATGATCTCGGACTGTTTTACGACGCTCACCGCGCTGAGATGGATTGCCATGCGCTGCTGGCAGTGCTGATGGCTTCACTCAAGACGACGCAGGCCAGTGGCTTGTCGCGCTTGATCGAATCGGCCCTCAATCCGACCTTTCGCTTGCAAGCAACGAACGCGCCGTTTGACGCCAAAGACCTGCTCAAAGCCCGCGGCTACCGCTGGGACGGCGCGCAAAAAGTCTGGCACACGCGATTGACGGATGAAGCTGCTTTGGCGTTGGAATGCGAGTGGCTCAAATCAGCCGTCTACGCAGGCCGAAGCAGCCGGGTTCAGGTCGAAGAACTCGACGCTAAAACCAAATATTCGGCGCGGCCGGGGCAGATCGGCTGGCGCGAACTCTGAGCGCTGGATGGCCGCTCTTAATGCGCGCTGATGAACCGGCCGATGTCCGGCCAGCGCCGGTGCAGCCAGACCCACGCCAACAACCCAACGCACATCATGCCCAGTGACGCGATGGCGAGCGCCACGGTTGAGTGCATGATCAGCGGCGCCAACACACCCGCCACAATGCCATTCGCCGACGAGCCGATGAAGGCCTGCAAAGACGAGGCCATGCCGCGCCGCGCGGGGTACAGGTCGAGCACCAGCAGGGTCACCACCGGCATCATCACAGCCCAGCCAAAAGCGAAGATGGCGATCGGAAACATGGCCCAGGCTACATGCGCGGTAAAGAAGACATTCGCCGCCACATTGAGCACAGAGACCACCAGCATGATCGTGAAGCCGTAGCGAATTTGCTGCTTAGGCGGAATGCGTCCGGCCATGCGGCCACTGGTCCAAGCGCCAGACATGATGCCAGAGATGGTCAATGCAAAAAACCAAAAGAAATGCGATGGTGCCAGCTGTAAGTGATCGCCCAGAAAAGCCGGTGCCGACAGCACGTACAAGAACATGCCGTTGAAGGGGATGCCGCTGGCCAGCGCCAACAACAAAAAGCGCGGACTCGACCCCAACTGCCAGTAGCCGCGCATCAAATGTTTGGTTTCAAACGGTTGCCGTTGGCTCTGGTGCAGCGTCTCTGGCAGCAGTTTGTAATTGGCGAGCCAGAGCGCCACGCCCACCGCCGACAAAAACCAAAAAATGCTGTGCCAGCCTAAATGCACAAACAGCCAGCCGCCGATCATGGGCGCCAGCGCGGGTGCCACGCCAAAGTAAATCGTCACTTGGCTCATGACTTTTTGGGCTTCGGCTGGCGGGAACATGTCACGGATAACGGCCCGCGACACGACGATGCCGGCGCCGGTTGACAAGCCTTGCAAGGCACGGAAAAACACCAGCTGGCTGATGTTTTCAGACAACGCACAACCGACCGATGCCAGTGTGAAGACCGCAATGCCCCAGAGCACCACCGGGCGCCTGCCCAGGCTGTCTGACAGCGCGCCATGAAACAAATTCATGAACGCAAAACCAAACAGATAGGCCGACAGCGTCTGCTGCATTTCTGCGGGTGTGGCGCCTAGCGTCGTGGCCATGCCAGAAAAAGCCGGCAGATAGGTGTCGATTGAAAACGGCCCGAGCATGCCTAGCAGCGCCAGCAAAACGGCCAGCGCCCAGCGCGGCGCACGCCAGATGTTGGCGGCGTCCGGGTTCATTCGGCTTTCAGCTTGAGGGCGGCGTCGTATAACTCGTTGCGTGAGGCGCCGGTGATCTCGGCTGCCAGTTTGACGGCCGTTTTGAGTGGCAGTTCAGCCAGCAGCAACTTCAAGACCCGCCCGCCGTCGTCCGCGGCGGCCGCTTGTGGGGCGGGGTGCAGC
>JABMMH010000060.1 GCA_013205645.1 Polaromonas sp.
GTCGGCAATCACGGCCGGGTTGCGCGGGTCGTCTTCAGGAATACCGGCTTCGACCTTGCCGACCAGGTCCGCACCGACATCTGCACCTTTGGTGAAAATGCCGCCGCCGAGTCGCGCAAAGATCGAGATCAGCGACGAGCCGAAAGCAAAACCGATCAGCGGGTTCAGCATGTTGGCCAGATTCGACATCGGTGTGTAGTTGCCGTTGCCGACCAAAAACCAGTAAAAACCGGTGACACCCAGCAGCCCGAGTCCAACCACCAGCATGCCGGTGATGGCACCGCCGCGGAAGGCGACGTCCAAGGCAGGGCCAATGCCGCGCGTGGCCGCTTGCGCGGTGCGCACGTTGGCGCGCACGGAGACATTCATGCCGATGAAGCCGCAAGCACCCGACAGCACCGCGCCCACCACAAAACCTACAGCACTGGCCGTGTCCAGAAAAACACCAATCAAGATCGCCAGCACAGCACCCACGATGGCGATGGTTTTGTATTGACGCGCGAGGTAAGCAGCCGCACCGGTCTGGATGGCGGCGGCGATGTCTTGCATGCGAGGATTGCCCGCGTCTTGAGAAAGAATCCAGCTGCGGGCCCAGATGCCGTAACCGACGGCGATGAGTCCACACGCTAGCGCCAAAATGAGCGCTGAGTTGCCAAGCATAGGTATTCTCCAGTTGTTGTTCATCAGGATCTCGGTGCAACGCCGGGGCGAACACCGCCTTGCGTTGCTTCCTCAACCCCAGATCACAATCCGGAGGCAATTGGCCAACCTGCGAAATTTACCGCCAAAACATGACAAGTTCGCGGCTCGTAAGGTCAGGATCAGTAAAATGAGGGTAAATACCGACCAAACCGCTGCTATTCAGTGGCGGCCGCACCTCATCAACAACTCTAAAGTACCTCCAGTACCTTTCATCACATGTCTTTATCCAAAGTAACCCCCGGTAAAAATGCGCCTGATTCGTTCAACGTGATCATCGAGATCCCGATGAATGCTGATCCGGTGAAGTACGAAGTCGACAAAGAGTCCGGCGCTATTTTTGTGGACCGCTTCATGAGCACGTCCATGCACTACCCGACCAACTACGGTTATGTGCCCCGAACCCTTAGCGGCGACGGCGACCCGGTTGACGTGTTGGTGATCACGCCCGTGCCACTGATCCCGGGTGTGGTGGTGACTTGCCGTGCCATTGGCATTTTGAAAATGACCGACGAAGCCGGTGAGGACGGCAAGGTCTTGGCCGTGCCCATTGACAAGAAGTGCTCGCTCTATACCCAGTGGCAAAAACCGGAAGACATGAATCCGCTGCGCCTGCGAACCATTGCCCATTTCTTTGAGCACTACAAAGATCTGGAAGATGGCAAGTGGGTCAAGATTGAAGGTTGGGAAGGCCCGGAAGCTGCCCATAAAGAAATCATGGATGGCATTGCGGCCTACGACAAAACGCAGGAAGCCTGATTCTTTTTAGACTTCTTCCGCTGCCGTCAAAAAAGCGCCTGCAACTCACAAGTTGCAGGCGCTTTTTTTATGATGCACTCAAATTATGTTTGCACCGGCACGATCTCAAAGCGGGCCTCAGCCATTTCCTTGCCTAAAGGCTTGAGCGCCGCTTGGATGGCATCGCTCTCGGCTTTTTCCCAAAGGGTGATCATTTGCTGCATGCCTCCATCCTCGTCGTCAGTTTCGGTGTCTGTTGCGTCATCCGCTTCGTCATCTTCGCTGGGCTCGTTGAGGGTTTGCGCCAACATGTAGGCTTGCAGCGAGGGCAACACATACGCAGGGCCGCCCAAGGCGAATTCAAGCGCCATTCGAAAGCGCAACTCGGCCGCAGCGCGCTGGTCTGCACTGAGGTCTGAGCTGTCGACAAGTTGGACGATGTAGGCGGTTTTTGGAACGTTCTTGGCAGCGGTATCAGCAGCGGTATTGGATGGCATGAAGTTCTTTCGGTACGCGGCAGCTCGGTTGGCGCTATATTGGTGGGCTGAATTTTGATTGTCCCTGAAAGGTTTTTTAGATGGCTATAGGCTGGTTGACTGTTTTGCAAAGTGTTCCGTGGACCGAGGTGGTTCGCAACGCGCCGAAGGTCGCTGCAGGCGCCAAAAAACTTTGGGGCTCGGTGGCCAACAAAGATGGCGTCGATCATTCTGCCGATCTAGAGGCGCAGTCTAGGCAGCCGCCAGAGCATTTGACGCTGGGTAATTTGCAGGCGCAAATTACCACCTTGCAATCGGTGGCGGGCGAGTTGCAGCAGCGACTGACAGAGTCAACCGGGCTGATCACCGCCTTGGCTGAGCAAAACGCGCAGTTGATTCAACGCATCGAGGCCATGCGCAAGCGCACCGCGCGTTTCGGTGCTGCGCTGGTCTTGATTGGCATCGCTTCAGGTGCTGCGCTCTGGTTGAGCTTGCGGTTGACTTGAGCTGAGCGCTTAGGCTTTTATGCCGCGGGCTTGAATGGATTGCGCCGCTCCAAGTCTTCCATGTAGTTGGCAATGCCTTCGCCTTCGCGTTCCAGAAAACGCTCGACGGCATCGGCAAATGAAGGGTGCGCCAGCCAATGCGCGCTGGTGGTTTTGACCGGCAACAGCGCCCGCGCCATCTTGTGCTCACCCTGCGCGCCGCCTTCAAAGCTGTCAAAACCGTGCTCGATGCACCACTGCAGGGGCTGGTAATAGCAAGCCTCAAAATGCAGGCAATCAACCCGTTCAAGCGCTCCCCAATAACGACCATAAGCTGTTTTCTGGAGAGTTTCGGAGGCTGACGATTGACCATCGCTGGTGGGCTTTTCAGCACTCAGAGCGATGAGACTACAGGCCATCGGCGCGCCATCTCGTTCAGCTACAAACAGCAGCCAGTTCTCTGGCATGGTCTTGGCCATGCGTTCGAAAAAATCAGGGCTCAGGTAAGGCGCATTGCCATGCTCGAGGTACGTGCGTTCATAGCAGCGGTAGAAAAACTCCCAATCGGCAGTGCTGATGTCAACCCCGCGTGACCAGCGGAAAACCAC
>JABMMH010000061.1 GCA_013205645.1 Polaromonas sp.
ATCAGCAGGTCGGTGTCGGCCAAGCGAACGCGGTCGCCGACCGTCGGGCCAAACATTTCAGCGTAAGCACGTCGTCCAATGGTTGCCATGGGGATGTCTCGAAAAAATCAAATGAAAGTAAATTACAGCGCGCCTTGGACAAGACCGCGAAAGCCGTAGACCTTGCGTTCGCCAGCGTAGTCAACCAACTCGACCGTGCGTTGCTGGCCGGGTTCGAAGCGCACCGCCATGCCGGAAGCGATGTTCAACCGCATGCCACGCGCAGCGTCGCGGTCAAAACCCAGCGCCGCGTTGGTCTCGGCAAAGTGGTAGTGCGAGCCCACCTGAATCGGCCGGTCAGCGGTGTTTTGCACCACCATGCTGACGGTTTTTCGGCCGGGATTTAGCACATGGTCGCCAGCGTCAATCAGGTATTCGCCAGGGATCATGCGCACGCTCATTTGTCGCCCCTGAACAGCCACAACGCCGCGCCGATAGCCAGTGCCAAGGCGACAAAACCGAAGGCGTCGGTGCTGTGCCAATGCGAGCCAAATAAACCATGACCGTCATGCGCAAAGACCGTGGTGGAAAGCGCGGCCATGGCGGATGCAGCGGCGGTTTTGATTAACTTGAAGTTCATGGTCAAACAATCGGTTGGTGGACGGTGACGAGCTTGGTGCCGTCGGGGAAGGTCGCTTCGACCTGGATGTCGGTGATCAGGTCGGCGATGCCGTCCATCACGTCGGCGCGGGTCAAGATGGTGCGGCCTTCGCTCATGAGCTGGGCGACGGTTTTGCCGTCGCGTGCGCCTTCCATGACGGCGGCGCTGAGCAGTGCCACAGCTTCTGGGTAGTTGAGTTTGAGTCCACGGGCGCGTCGGCGCTCGGCCAACAGTCCGGCCGTGAAAATCAGCAGCTTGTCTTTTTCTCTGGGGGTCAGTTCCATGTTTTCTCCGGGTGGGCCATTTGTTTTGGCCACAAGGCTGAAAGGCAAGATTAATGCCACGCCAAGCTCTGTCGTGGCACAGAAACTGCACAACAGGCAGGCGGCTTGCCGTATCAATCTCATGCCATGAACGATTCACTGCCACTCTCCGCATCGCCGCTTGTCCCGGCGGCAGAGCTGCGCCCGCCAAAGGCCCCGGTGCAGCACATCATCAAGGTCAGGCGTGACTACAACAGCTGGGTTGCCAGCGAAACCATGGAAGACTACGCGCTGCGCTTCACGCCGCAGCGCTTTCGCAAGTGGTCTGAATGGCGGGTTGCCAACACCGCTTTTGGTGCGGCCGCGTTTTTGATTCTGGAGGCTGTCGGCGCCACCTTGCTGGTCAAGTACGGCTTCACCAATGCGTTCTGGGCCATTTTGGCAACCGGTCTGATCATCTTCATGGCGGGTCTGCCTATCAGCATTTACGCTGCGCGCTACGGCGTTGACATGGACTTGCTGACGCGCGGTGCCGGCTTTGGCTACATCGGCTCGACGCTGACTTCGCTGATCTACGCCTCCTTTACTTTCATCTTCTTTGCGCTCGAAGCCGCCGTCATGGCTTATGCGTTGGAACTTGCACTGGGCATTCCGCCGGCGTGGGGCTATTTAATTTGCGCACTGGTGGTCATTCCGCTGGTGACGCACGGTGTCTCGACCATCAGCCGGCTGCAGGTGTGGACGCAACCGGTCTGGCTGTTGATGATGGTGCTGCCCTTTGTCTATGTGCTGATGCGCGATCCTGGTGCATTCTCGGGCGTTGTGCACTACGCTGGTGAGAGCGGCACCGCTGACGGCTTTGATTTGCACCTGTTTGGTGCTGGTTTGACGGTGGGGATTGCGCTCATCACGCAGATGGGCGAGCAGGCGGATTACCTGCGCTTCATGCCGGTGCAAACGCCTGCCACGCGCTGGCGCTGGTGGGCGGGCGTGTTGGCCGGTGGGCCAGGCTGGGTTTTGCTGGGCGTGGTCAAAATGCTGTGCGGCGTGTTGCTGGCCTACTTGGCCATCAGCAACATGGTGCCGCCAGACCGCGCGGTCGACCCGAACCAAATGTACTTGGCGGCCTACGAGTATGTTTTTCCTAACTACGGCTGGGCGGTGGCGGCGACGGCGCTGTTTGTGGTGATCTCGCAGCTCAAGATCAATGTCACCAACGCCTATGCTGGCTCGCTGGCGTGGTCTAACTTCTTTTCGCGACTGACGCACAGCCATCCGGGTCGCGTGGTCTGGGTCGTCTTCAATACATTCATCGCTTTCATGTTGATGGAGATGAATGTCTTCAAGGCCTTGGGCGACGTGCTCGGCCTGTATTCCAACATCGCCATCGCCTGGATGATGGCGGTGGTTGCGGACTTGGTCATCAACAAACCGCTCGGCTTGTCGCCCAAAGGCATTGAGTTCAAGCGGGCGCATTTGTATGACGTCAATCCGGTGGGCGTCGGTGCCATGGCCTTGGCTTCAGTGTTGTCGGTAGCTGCGTATCTGGGTGCGTTTGGGCCGCTGGCGCAGGCTTTTTCAGCAGTGATCGCGATGCTCACAGCGCTCATCACCGCACCGCTGATCGCTTGGGCTACGCGCGGTCGTTATTACATCGCCCGTGAGGCGGAGAACATTGAAGACGCAGCACCTGTGCCCGGTGTTTTTCGCGCCCACCGCATGAGCCGCTGCGTGATTTGTGAGCGCGAGTACGAAAGCCCCGACATGGCGCATTGCCCGGCGTACCAAGGTGCCATCTGCTCTCTGTGCTGCACGCTCGACGCGCGTTGTGGCGACATGTGCAAGCCGCACGCCAGTCTGGCGTCGCAATGGTCGGCCACTTTGCGCTGGTTGTTGCCGCGCCGTATCTGGCCGTACTTAGACACCGGACTGGGTCATTTTTTGTTGCTGATGTTGGTCATCGTGCCGCTGTTGGGCAGTGTTTTTGGCTTGCTGTATCACCAAGAGCTACGGCCGCTGGCGGAGGCCGCGGGCGTCTCTGGTGCGGCTTTGCGTTCAGGCTTTGTCAAGGCCTATATGGCGCTGCTACTCATCGCCGGCATGGTGGCGTGGTGGATGGTGCTGGCTCAAAAGAGTCGTCAAGTGGCGCAAGAAGAATCCAACCGGCAGACGCATTTGCTGATGCAAGAGATTGATTCGCACCGGCAAACCGACGAGGCGTTGCAACGCGCCAAGCAAGTCGCTGATCAAGCCAACCAAGCCAAGAGCCGCTACATCAGCGCCATCAGCCACGAACTCCGCACGCCGCTCAACAGCATCTTGGGTTATGCGCAGCTGATGGGCGAAGACCCGTCGATCCCGCCGCACCGCCGGCAGGCCGTCAGTGTCATCAAGCGCGGCGGCGAACATCTGTTGTCGCTGATTGAGGGCACCTTAGACATCGCGCGCATCGAAAGCGGCAAGCTCACCTTGAACGTCAAGCCCATGCATTTTGCCGATGGCGTGCAGGAAATGGCGAATCTGTTTGAGCTCGAAGCGCTGGCCAAAGGTTTGCAATTCAAGTTTGAGCCTGAAGGCGCGATGCCACGGGTGGTGCGGGCTGACGAAAAACGCGTGCGGCAAATCCTCATCAACCTGCTGGGCAACGCCATCAAGTTCACCTCCAGCGGCAGCGTCACGCTGCGCGTGCGCTATGCCCGCGAGATGGCCTTGATCGATGTGGAAGACACGGGGCCGGGCTTGTCTGAAGCAGAACGTGAGCGCATTTTTGAGCCCTTCACTCGCGCCCACAGTGTCAGCACCAGCAGTGGCGCCGCGCCAGGTGCAGGCTTGGGTCTGACCATCGCGAAGATGCTGACCGACCTGATGGGTGGCGAGATGACGCTGACCAGCGCGCCCGGGGTCGGCTCTATTTTCCGGGTGAAGTTGTTTTTGCCCGATCTGCACCAAGCAGCCGGAACCCCCACGAGCGTGCCGCCGTTGAAGCGCCCGCGCCATGGTTATGCCGGTGAGCGCCGGCGCATCTTGGTGGTCGACAACGAAGAGGCGGACCGCGATATTCTGGCCAGTCTGTTGCAGCCGCTGGGTTTTGAGATTCGCACCGCTGTCAGCGGCCACGACTGTCTTGATTTGTTGGCCGCCGGTTTGCAGCCGCACGCGATTTTGATGGACTTGGCCATGCCCGGCATCGACGGCTGGGAAACCATTCGCAGGCTGCGTGCCTTGGGGGCATCGTCTGCATCTTTGCAGTCAGTGCAGCCGCAGATTGCAATCGTTTCGGCCAACGCTTTTGACAAGGGGCTGGAGAACGATGTCGGCATCCGCAACGAAGACTTCATCCTCAAACCGGTGCGCCACAGCGAGCTGCTGGATTGGCTTGAACGCCAACTGTCCCTGACCTGGCTGACGCAAACGCCTGCCCCTGCTCCAGCTGTGGTGGTCGCGCCACTGACAGCGCTCGTGTGGCCGGCAGCGACAGAGTTGAAGGCGCTCAGCGAACTGATCAATCTGGGTTTTTTCCGCGGCATCATGAACCAGCTCGACAAGATCGACAAAGCCCAGCCCGAGTGCCATGCTTTTGTGGCCGCCATGCAAGCACTGGCGCGTCAATTTGAGTTTGAAGCCATGGCCCGGCAAATCGAAGCCCATGCCGCTTTGCAAAATACGCTTTCAGGAGCCGCCACATGAGCCCCATGAATTCCCCGCCGCTGGCGCAAACGCTGGACCGCGCCAACAGCGACGTTGTGTTGATCGTCGATGACGTGCCGGACAACTTGTCCGTGCTGCACGACGCGCTGGACGAATCGGGCTACACCGTGCTGGTGGCCACCACTGGCGAGGCGGCCTTGCAGCGCGCCGCGCAAGCGCTGCCCGACATTATTTTGCTAGACGCCATGATGCCCGGCATGGATGGTTTTGAGGTGGCACGCCGGCTCAAAGCCTCACCCGTCACAGCGCCAATTCCGATCGTCTTCATGACCGGGCTGACCGAGACCGAATACTTGGTGGCGGCGCTCGACGTCGGCGGCGTCGACTACGTTACCAAGCCGATCAAACCTAAAGAAGTGCTGGCGCGCATTGCGGTGCATCTGCAAGGCGCACGAGAAAAGCGCCAAGCCCGTAACGCCCTGGACGCCTTTGGCTACGCCACCATCACGGTGCGCGTGAGCGACGGCAAGCTGATGTGGCAAACACCGCTGGCGCGCGAGCTATTACAGCGCTACTACGGGACGGCCGCACCGCAAACGCCAGAAGCGGTGCTGAACTGGCTGCGTCGGCACGTGGCCACAGCCGAGCAATTGGCCTTACAGCAGACAGAACCGCAAACCGAGCCGCCGCGTCTGAGCATTGAGCAGGGCGCCAAGCGCCTGACCTGCCGACTGCACCAGCAGACTGGCGACGACGACTGGTTGATCATCATGCGCGAAGAGTCGGATGAGACCGTCATTCAAGCCATGAGCCTGAGCTTCAAGCTGACGGCGCGCGAAGCCGAGGTGCTGTATTGGGTCGTCAAAGGCAAGATCAACCGGGATATTGGTGACATTTTGGGGACCAGCCCAATGACGGTGAAAAAACACCTTGAGCGGGTTTTTGCCAAGCTCGGCGTCGAAACTCGGACCGCCGCGGCCGGCATGGCCATGAACCGCATCCGGCAGTTGCACCCGCAGTTTGAAAACTAGCCAACAGCGGCCAAAAGCGGCTATTCATCGTCCGGTTTAGCTTGGTTTGGGGTTTTGCGTGCAGCATCTTGTATAAAACGCTACAATCAGCGCTTCGGTATCGCAATAGCTTTATGTGTCCAGCCTTTCCAAATTCAAATCTTGAAGTGGCTTGATCCCATCAGCGCGGCGCTTCTCAGAGCCCGGACTTCTCAGTGTTTTCAGTGCCCATACAGCCCTGAACCTTGTCAGCACTGTTCTATTTTCCTAGCAAAGACTTCCCAAGCGGTGCCTATACCGGTGAAAAACCGGACCTCCCTTGGCTTGCTCGCAAGTCGTTTGTTTTCCTTTTTATTTGTGCCCGGCCCAAGCTGGGGCACCGCATTTTTTATGAATTATCACCACCTTATTGAGGTTGGTAAGTACCGGGTTTCACCCCTGGCAACCCAACTTGACGATGGCGGCTTTGCTGCATCCGTCTCTATCCGTTCTGGCAAAGGCAGTGGCACGCACGACCGTGTGTCCCGCTTCACCAGATTGTTCGACAATGCGCCTGCCGCATTGCATTACGCGACCGAGCACGCGCTGGCCTGGATTGGCGAGCGAAACACACGCGCACTGGCTTAAAGCCAAGACGCCCAGCCGAGATTTTTGTATTTATCTTAAGGAGATGCAGCCATGGCAAAAGAAGAACTGATTGAAATGCACGGTCTGGTAGAAGAAGTTCTGCCTGACTCGCGTTTTCGCGTCACGCTGGACAACGGCCACAAGTTGGTGGCTTACACCTCTGGCAAGATGCGTAAGAACCACATCCGCATCTTGGCGGGTGACCAGGTGTCCCTGGAACTCTCACCTTACGACCTGAGCAAAGGCCGCATCACGTTCCGGCACATTGCGGGTCGTGCACCCGCAGGCTCTTCGCGTCCACCTTCGCGTTGATCCCTTCGCCAAGGGTAGCGCGGCTTCGTGCTGCAGGCTGCCCTTAGCTATTTTGTTGCTCTCCTTGAACCGGCTGCCTTTGGGCAGCCGTTTTTCGTGGCCTCCTGCCGCCAATGCCGCAGTTGCATCGCTCAATGTCTTAGTCCTACAAGATCCGTGGTCGCTTACTGACGCGCTTAGTCCAGCTTTTTTTTAAACTGAACAGGCGCTTCAAATCAAGCAACTTCAACGTCAATCAGGAGTCTTTCATGAGTTCAGAAAATCCAAGTCAAAAAGCGACATCCAAGCGCGGCTTCGCATCGATGGACCCTCAGCGGCAAAAAGAAATTGCCAGCTTGGGCGGCAAAGCGGCTCACGCCAGCGGCAAAGCCCATGAGTTCAACACCGCGGAGGCGCGTGAAGCTGGTCGCAAAGGGGGGCGTGCTGGTCGCCGTTCAGCATCGGGTGGCAGCGCTGCAATCGAATCCTTATCATAATGAGCCCCCATTGATGCAGGCAGCTTGGCGGTAGAAGCGGAATAGTCTGATGACCCGTTACCATCAGCCGTATCGCTCACCGCTCAACATTGATACGCCGCATGAAAAAGCCCAACGCCGCCAACGTCAGTTCTTTTGAAAATAAATTTTTCGTCCTGCTCTTGCTGGTGGTGTCTTTGGGCTTTTTATGGGTGCTGTCGCCGTTTTATGGCGCGGTCTTTTGGGGGGCGGTCTTTGCCATTGTGTTTGCGCCCTTGCACGCTCGCTTGTTGAGAGTCATGCCGACGCGGCGCACGCTGACAGCTACCTTGGCGTTGCTGTTCATTTTGTTGTTGGTCATATTCCCCTTGGGTTTGCTCAGCGCCTTGTTGGTGCAAGAGTCGGGGGTGGTCTTTCAGCGGCTGCAAACCGGCGAGTTGAACTTCAGCCTTTACTTTCAGCAAATTTACGAAGCTTTGCCGGGCTGGGTGACGGGGCTATTGGGCCGCTTTGGCCTGACTGACATGGCCTTGGTCCAGGAGCGCATTGCGGTCAGCCTGACGCAGGGCAGCCAGTTTTTTGC
>JABMMH010000062.1 GCA_013205645.1 Polaromonas sp.
CCGGCCAAGTCAATCGCCGCTTCAACCCCAGAGTTGCCACCGCCGACCACGGCCACGTGCTTGCCTTTGAAGAGCGGGCCGTCGCAATGCGGGCAGTAGGCTACACCTTTGTTTTTGTACTCGGCTTCGCCGGGCACATTGATATTGCGCCAGCGCGCGCCGGTCGAGATGATGATGGATTTGCTTTTGAGCGAAGCACCGCTTTCGAGCTGAACTTCGATCAAGTCATTGCCGGGGCCGCTGTTCGGGATCAGCGCCTTGGCGCGTTGCATGTTCATAATGTCGACGTCATAGGCGCGGACGTGCTCTTCAAGCGCCATGGCGAACTTGGGGCCTTCGGTTTCTTTGATAGAAATGAAGTTTTCAATGCCCAGTGTGTCGAGCGTCTGGCCGCCAAATTTCTCTGAGGCGATGCCGGTGCGGATGCCTTTGCGTGCGGCATACACCGCAGCGGCTGCGCCGGCCGGGCCGCCGCCAATGATCAGAACGTCAAACGGTGCTTTGGCTGCAATTTTGCTGGCTTCGCGTTCGACGCCGCTGGTGTCGATTTTGGCAAGGATTTCTTCTAGGCTGGTGCGACCTTGGCTGAACTCGGTGCCGTTCAAAAAGACGGTGGGCACCGCCATGATCTGGCGCGCTTTGACTTCGTCCTGGAACAGGCTGCCGTCGATCATAGTGCTGCGGATGCGTGGGTTTTGCACGGCCATCAGGTTCAGTGCTTGAACCACATCGGGGCAGCTGTGGCAGCTCAGCGAGACATAAATTTCAAATTCAAAGTCGCCTTCCAGCGCGCGAATTTGTTGCAGAACGTCTTCTTCAACTTTCGGTGGGTAGCCGCCGATCTGCAGCAGCGCAAGAATCAGCGAGGTGAATTCATGGCCCATGGGCAGTCCGGCAAAGCGCGGACCGTGGTTTTCGCTAGGGCGATTGATGGAAAACGAGGGCTTGCGTAAGTTGTCGTCGCGGCTTTCCGTGACGGTGACCAAGGCCGAGCAATCCGTGATGTCCTTCAGCAGCGACTGCAGCTCAACCGAGGCCTTGCTGTCGTCGAGCGAAGCGACAATTTCGATCGGCTGCGTGGCGCGTTCGAGGTAACTCTTGAGTTGGGCTTTGGTGGCGGCGTCGAGCATGAAGACTCACTGTGTAAATTTGGGGAATAAAAAAGCCCGGACGCAAGCGCCCGGGCTGGGCGCAGACAGGCGCTTAGATCTTGCCGACGAGGTCGAAAGAAGGCTTCAGCGTTTCAGCGCCTTCGTTCCACTTGGCCGGGCAAACTTCGCCAGGGTGAGCTGTGATGTATTGCGCTGCCTTAACACGACGCATGAGTTCTTTGGCGTCGCGGCCAATGCCGTCAGGGTGCACTTCAATGGTCATGATCTTGCCGTCTGGATTGACGATGAACGTGCCGCGCAAGCACAGACCAGCGTCATCACCTTCTTCGATCAGCACATTGAAGGCTTTTGCCAGTTGCTGGCTCGGGTCGCCGATCAAGGCGTAGTTGACTTTGCCCATTTCTGGCGAGCTGTCGTGCCAAGCTTTGTGCGTGAAGTGGGTGTCGGTGGAGACGCCGTAAATGTCAACGCCCATTTTCTGGAATTCAGCGTAGTTGTCGGCCAAGTCACCAAGCTCGGTAGGGCAGACAAACGTGAAGGCGGCTGGGAAAAAGACCAAAACCGACCATTTACCCTTCAATGATTCGTTGCTGACGGGAACAAACTTGCCGTTAAGGTAAGCGGTGGCTTTGAAAGGAATGACTGCTGTATTGATTAAAGACATTTTCGGCTTGAATTGAGGGTTAACGATAATTGACAAATCAAATCTTAACCTTGGAAATTCATCAATTTGATAGATTGCGGCTATCGTGGAAATTAACCAACACTATGTCTCGGCCTACTTCGGTTTAGCTTTGCGGCTGATGTCGTCCCCTTTTTCTTCAGTATTCGAGCTTCTCGGGTCTGACCTCTTGCAAGATCGTCGTAGCAATCTCTTCAATTGACTTGGTGGTGGTTGACAGCCAGCGAATCCCTTCGCGCCGCATCATGGCTTCGGCCTCATGAATTTCGTGAACGCAGTTCGCCATGCTGGCGTAGGTCGAGTTCGGCCGGCGTTCGTTGCGGATTTGGCTTAGTCGCTCGGGCGCGATGGTCAGGCCGAAGATTTTTTTGCGGTGCGGCACCAGTGCGGGCGGCAATTGGCGACGCTCAAAATCTTCTGGAATCAAAGGGTAGTTTGAAGCTTTGACGCCGAACTGCATCGCCAAATACAGCGAGGTCGGTGTTTTTCCGCTGCGGCTCACGCCGACCAAAATCACATCCGAGCCGGCCAAGTCGCGGTTGCTTTGGCCATCGTCATGGGCCAATGAGAAATTGATCGCCTCAATCCGGTCGTCGTAAGCCTTGCTTTTGGAGGCGTCTGAAAAGCGCCCAACGCGGTGGTTCGACTTCAAACCCAGCTCGCTT
Organism: Polaromonas sp.; assembly: GCA_013205645.1. GTDB lineage: Bacteria > Pseudomonadota > Gammaproteobacteria > Burkholderiales > Burkholderiaceae_C > Polaromonas. The sequence goes on from JABMMH010000062.1 coordinate 2,460, forward strand.
TCCAGCGGCGCCACGAACATGCTGAACATGTCGAGCAGCATGCCGTTGCAATGGGTTTTGATGACAGCCAGCACTTCTGCGTCGACCAGCGTCGTGAAGACGATGGGCCGCAGACCTTCCAGCGTACCGGTGTGGTTGATCTGCCGGGCCGCCTGATGCGCCTTGTCCACGCTGTCGATAAACGGCAGGCGCACATGGCGCGCATTGATTTCAAACTGGGCCAGAATCGCGTTGCCAAAGGTTTCGGCAGTGATGCCGGTGCCGTCAGAGATAAAAAATACGGTGCGATTGGGCATGGGTTGTCTTTGGGTGGGTTTTGAAGGTTAGCCGCTTGCCGGGGCGCTGAAAATTCAGCGGGCCTCTACAATCGACGCCAATTATGCAGATTCTGTCGTCATGTTCAGCAACAACCCTTTCAAACTACAACAAGGTTGACTGCCGCCCATGATGACTCTCACGGTTTTAAAACCTCCCGGAGTATTTCTATGTCTAACTTGTTTGAGGCGACCGCCCTGGTCGTACCGTTCGAAAACCTGAGGATGACCGACGTCGACTCGGTCGGCGGCAAGAACGCCAGTCTTGGCGAAATGATTTCTCAACTGCCAACCGGCCCGAAAGGCGTTCGCGTGCCGACCGGCTTTGCCACCACGGCGCATGCTTTTCGCGTTTTTCTGGCACATGCCGGACTGGACAAAAAAATCAACGGCGTGCTCGACCAGCTCGACACCGAAGATGTGCGGGCACTGGCCGCAGCAGGCTCGCAAATTCGCGCTCTGGTGGAAGCTCAGCCTTTTCCGGCTGACTTTGAAGCCGCCATTCGCCAGAGCTTTGCCGCTTTGAGCGCAGGCAACCCGCAAGCCAGCTTTGCAGTGCGTTCTTCAGCCACCGCTGAAGATTTGCCTGACGCCTCTTTTGCCGGTCAGCAGGAAACCTTTTTGAACGTGGTGGGTGTTGAGGACGTGCTGCACAAGATGAAGGAAGTCTTCGGCTCCTTGTACAACGACCGGGCTATCAGCTACCGCGTTCACAAGGGTTTTGCACACGCCGATGTGGCGTTGTCGGCCGGCGTTCAGCGCATGGTGCGCAGCGACTTGGGCGCTGCTGGCGTGATGTTCACCATCGACACCGAAAGCGGTTTTGAAGACGTGGTCTTCATCACTTCCAGCTATGGTTTGGGTGAAACCGTGGTGCAGGGCGCTGTCAATCCTGACGAGTTTTACGTGCACAAGCCCATGCTGCGGGCCGGCAACCGCGCGGTGATCCGTCGCAACCTGGGTTCCAAGCTGCTGCAGATGGAGTTCACCAGTGCCGACGAGAAAAAAGCCACCGGCCAGTTGGTCAAAACGACCGCCGTGCCAGTCGAGTTGCGTAACCGTTTTTCACTCACAGACGCTGACGTGGAGCAACTTTCTCGCTACGCCTTGATCATTGAAGACCATTACGGCCGGCCAATGGATGTGGAGTGGGGCAAGGACGGCACCGACGGCGAAATTTACATTTTGCAGGCTCGTCCGGAAACCGTCAAAAGCCAGTCCAAGGGCAAGCCCGAGCAGCGCTACAAACTCAAAGCCACCGGTACTGTGCTGACAGAAGGTCGCGCGATTGGCCAAAAGATCGGCACGGGACCGGTGCGCATCGTGCGTCACATCAGCGAAATGGACCAAGTCCAAGCCGGTGACGTGCTGGTCACCGACATGACCGACCCGAACTGGGAGCCAGTGATGAAGCGGGCTGCCGCCATCGTCACCAACCGCGGTGGCCGGACTTGCCACGCCGCCATCATTGCACGTGAGTTGGGTATTCCAGCGGTGGTCGGCTGCGGCGACGCGACCGAGCTGCTGAAAGACGGCATGCTGGTGACCGTGAGCTGCGCCGAAGGCGACACCGGCCATATTTACGACGGTCTGCTGGAAACAGAAGTGACTGAAGTCGTCCGCGGCGAGATGCCACCGATTGACGTCAAGATCACGATGAACATTGGCAATCCGCAGCTGGCTTTTGACTTTTGCCAGATTCCGAACCACGGCGTTGGCTTGGCGCGGCTGGAGTTCATCATCAACAACAACATTGGCG
>JABMMH010000063.1 GCA_013205645.1 Polaromonas sp.
ACCTACATGCTGGCCGGCGGCAAGGCGCCCCAAGAGATCGTCGCCAGCATCAAAAAAGGCCTGTACGCCACCAACTTTGCCGGCGGGCAGGTCGACATCACATCCGGCAAGTTTGTTTTTTCAGCCAGCCAAGCGTACTGGGTTGAAAACGGCAAGATTTTGTACCCCGTCAAAGGCGCAACCATTGTGGGCAGCGGCCCAGAATGCCTGAAAAAAGTCAGCATGATTGCCAACGACATGGCGCTGGACAGCGGCGTGGGCACCTGCGGCAAAGAAGGCCAGAGCGTGCCGGTGGGCGTGGGCCAGCCGACGCTGCGGATTGATGGCTTGACAGTCGGTGGAACGGCTTGAAGTCGGCGTGCGATTTAAGCTGTGCTACATTCATGTGCATGTATAAGGCATCGTTTTATTTTGATTATTTTTGGTTCTCAAGCGCTTTTGGCGGTAGAGAGACTGTTGCGTAACTCCAAATAAACGTACGAATCTTTCAAAAACCGCCGGATACCCGGCGGTTTTTTTTTGCTTTCTTGTCTGGTTTGAATTCAAGTTTTTAGTTTTTTTAAAAGGAAACCCGTGATGACCGCCTCAACGCCCACCTGGTATGCGCCTGTTGACAAAACCAGCCAGACCGACGACGAACGCATCAAGGACATCACCGTGCTTCCACCGCCCGAACATTTAATTCGTTTCTTCCCGATTCACGGCACAGCAGTCGAGAGCCTGATCACCCAGACCCGGCGCAATATCCACAACATCATGGCCGGCACCGACGACCGCCTGCTGGTGGTCATCGGCCCTTGCTCGATTCATGATCCGATGGCGGCCTTGGAGTACGCCCGCAAGCTGGTCGAGCAGCGCCACAAATACGCCGACACGCTGGAGATCGTGATGCGCGTGTACTTTGAAAAGCCGCGCACGACGGTCGGCTGGAAGGGTCTCATCAACGACCCGTACTTGGATGGCAGCTTTCGCATTGACGAAGGTCTGCGCATTGCACGCCAGTTGCTGATCGACATCAACCGCATGGATTTGCCGGCGGGTAGCGAATTTTTAGATGTGATTTCACCGCAATACATCGGTGACTTGATCTCCTGGGGCGCGATCGGCGCACGTACCACCGAAAGCCAGGTGCACCGCGAATTGGCGTCTGGCATTTCGGCACCGATCGGCTTCAAGAACGGCACGGATGGCAACATCCGCATCGCCACCGATGCGATTCAGGCCGCTGCGCGTGGCCACCACTTTTTGTCGGTTCACAAAAATGGCCAAGTGGCGATTGTGCAAACCCATGGCAACCCGGACTGCCACGTCATTCTGCGCGGTGGCAAAGCGCCAAACTATGACGCCGCCAGCGTCAGCGCCGCGTGCAAAGACCTGGAAGCCGCCAAACTGCCGGCCACATTGATGGTCGACTGCAGTCATGCCAACAGCTCCAAGCAGCACGAAAAGCAGCTGGAAGTCGCACGTGACATCGCCGGCCAAGTGGCCGGTGGCTCACGTCAGGTCTTCGGCCTGATGGTGGAAAGTCATTTGAACCCGGGTGCGCAGAAGTTCACGCCCGGCAAGGACGACGCCAAGGCGCTGGAATACGGCAAGAGCATCACTGACGCCTGCCTGAGCTGGGGCGATTCGCTCGAGTTGTTGGAAGGTCTGTCGCAGTCCGTGAAAGCCAGACGCGCCGGCTGAGATTTTTCAACGATGCTGGCGGTCTTTTTAGACCGCCAGCGCGTCCAGCAGTTTGGCGTGAATGCCACCAAAGCCGCCATTGCTCATGCACAGCAAATGGTCGCCGGCTTGCGCTGCAGCTTTGACTTGAGCCAGCAGCGCATCGAGCGTGTCGGCCACTTGGGCCCGCGCACCCATCGGTGCGAGCGCGGCTCTGGCGTCCCAGTCAAGACCGCCGGCGTGGCAAAACGCCAAGTCGGCTTGCTCTAAGCTCCATGGCAGCTGTGCCGTCATGGTGCCTAGCTTCATGGTGTTGCTGCGCGGCTCGAAGATCGCCAGAATGCGCGCTGCCGTCTGGCCTTGCGCATTGAGTTGCCGGCGCAAGCCGTCGACGGTGGTGTGAATCGCCGTCGGGTGGTGCGCAAAGTCGTCATACACCGTGATCTCGCCGCTCGGGCGCTGAATCACGCCGCGCACTTCCATGCGGCGTTTGACGTTCTCAAAGCTACTGAGTGCTTGGGCCGCCGTGCTCGGGCTGACGCCGACATGCTCGGCCGCCGCGATGGCGGCCAGCGCATTCAGCTGGTTGTGCACACCGCTGATCGCCCAGTGCACGTCAGCCACCGGCTGGCCAGCCTTCAGCACTTGGAAGGCTTGCGGTTCGCCCACTGCCGTGAAGCCGGCTTGGTTCGTCGGGCTGGGACCGAAACCTACCTGCTCACTCCAGCAGCCTTGCGCGAGTACGCGCGTCAAGCTGGTTTCGGCGGCGTTCACCACCACGCGGCCTTGCGTCGGCACGGTGCGCACCAAGTGGTGGAATTGCCGTTCGATGGCTGCCAAGTTCTCAAAAATGTCGGCGTGGTCAAACTCTAAGTTATTCAAGATGGCCGTGCGCGGCCGGTAATGCACAAATTTGCTGCGCTTGTCGAAAAAGGCCGTGTCGTACTCGTCAGCCTCGATCACAAAGCACTGGCCTTGGCCTAGGCGGGCGGAGACGCCAAAGTTCAAGGGCACGCCGCCGATCAAGAAACCCGGCTGCAGTCCCGCTTGTTCCAAAATCCAAGTGAGCATGGCGGTGGTGGTGGTTTTGCCATGCGTGCCAGCCACGGCCAGCACATGTCGGCCTTGCAGCACATGCTCGGCCAGCCACTGCGGGCCGCTGGTGTAGGGCAGACCTTGGTTGAGGATGGCCTCCATGAGTGGGAACTTGGGGCTGCCGTCTGGCAACTGGCTGCGCGACACCACGTTGCCGATGACAAACATGTCGGGCTTGAAGTCGGCTTGCTGCAACACGCTGGCGTCGTAGCCTTCGGTTAGTTCAATCCCCAAGCTGCGCAGCTGGTCGCTCATGGGCGGGTAAACGCCGGTGTCGCAGCCGGTGACCCGGTGGCCGGCTTCGCGGGCGAGGGCGGCCAAGCCGCCCATGAAGGTGCCGCAGATTCCCAATATGTGTATGTGCATGCGGCATTTTAGGCAGCGGCGGTGGCGCCGCTTCAACCCTACGTGTGGTGTGCGTCTGCGCAGGTGCAAAAATACCCATTCATGAACTCATTTGAACCGCACAGCCTGAAGGCTGAAATCGCCGCCGCAGCGGCTGCCATGGTGGTCGAGGAGGGGCTTGAATACGGTCCCGCCAAGCGCCGAGCTGTCAAACAGATGGGCTTAACGTCCCGCACTGAGCTGCCCGGCAATGACGAAATTGAAGACGCGGTACACGAGTACATTGCGCTGTTTTGTGCCGAGACGCAACCGGTAGAGTTGCGCGCCTTGCGTGAACTGGCCTTGGTCTGGATGCAGCGCATGGCCGCGTTCCGGCCATATTTGGGCGGTGCGGTCTGGCACGGCACCGCCACCCGGCTGTCCGACATTTATATCCAGCTGTTTTGCGATGACTCGAAGTCGGCTGAAATTGCCTTGATAGAGCACAACGTAGATTACGAACCCCGCACAGTGACCGGCTTCTGGGGCGACAGCGTCGAAGCGCTGAGCATTCGCAGCGTCTGCAAGCCTTTGCAGGAAACTGTTGGCGTGCACCTGATGGTCTATGACCACGACGATTTACGCGGCGCCTTGCGGCCGGATGCCAAGGGCCGAACACCGCGCGGAGACTTGGCGGCCGTTGAGCGCTTGCTCGCGCTGTGACAAATTGGCCCGGATCTTCAGTGATCTAGGCTTTAAAACCTGCGAAACTGGCTCAAAGCTAAATTTGAAGTGAAGAGGAATCTGGATGATCAAACGTAGAAACATGCTGTTTGCCGGCACCGCCGCAGCCGCGGGTCTGGCGGGCGTTGGCGCTGCTTGGTGGTTGCGCGACCGCCATGAGGCGCCAACGGCCGGCAATGCATCAGTCGACCCGTTCTGGGCCTTGGAGATGGAAACGCCGCATGGCGAGATGCTCAAAATCAGCAGTCTGGCGGGCCAACCCTTGTTGGTGAACTTTTGGGCGACTTGGTGCCCGCCTTGTGTGGAAGAGTTGCCTTTGCTGAACCGTTTTCACCAAGAGCAGCAGGCGCGGGGCTGGCGCGTGCTGGGTCTGGCTGTTGACCAACCAAGCGCGGTACGCGCCTGGTTGCAAAAGTCACCGCTGGATTTTCCGATCGCCATGGCTGGTCTGGATGGCACAGCGCTCAGCAAACGCATGGGTAATTTGACGGGCGGCCTGCCGTTTTCGGTGGCCTTTGGTGCCACTGGTGAGGTGCTGCAGCGTAAAAGTGGCCAGCTGCTGCCCGCAGACTTGGCCAACTGGGCAGCCTTGTCTTGAGGCTTGACCTTTTTCTTAATCCTCACGTTTGAGTCGTCAACAGCGGTAAATGAGGCTCAATTTGCGTTAAAGTTCGGAACCAGAAAATATCAGCCGCCCCAGAAGTCTGAGTCGTTGCTTATTTGATAACTCGCAGATGAGTACAATTCAGGCCAGTTGGTGAAAGAAGATCCACAAAGAGTGGATAAATGCCACTTGTTGGGTCGGATCAATATCTGATTTAAGGTTGAGCTGTTGATGCACCTCAACCATTCGTATCAAAGGTCGGGCCAATGGCCCGCCACCTGTCGCAGGAGAATAAAGCATGGATCTACGCAAACTCAAAACATTGATTGACCTGGTTTCAGAGTCAAACGTGTCGGAACTTGAAATCACCGAGGCTGAAGGCAAAGTCCGAATCGTCAAATTCATGGGTGCAGCACCGATGGTCATGCAAGCACCGGCCATGGTTGCCGCCGCAGCTGCGCCTGTTGCTGCCGCCGTGGCGGCGCCTGCGGCAACTGCGGAAGTGGTCGGCCATGCGGTGAAGTCGCCGATGGTCGGCACTTACTACCGCTCGGCCAGCCCTGGCGCCAAGGCGTTTGTCGAGATCGGCAGCCAAGTCAAAGAAGGCGACACCATCTGCATCATTGAAGCCATGAAGATTCTCAACGAGATCGAGGCCGACAAGTCGGGTACCGTGACGGCCATATTGTGCGAGAACGGTCAGGCCGTTGAATACGGACAACCGCTCTACATCATCGAGTGAAGCGGGCGCCATGTTTAAAAAAATTCTGATCGCTAACCGGGGTGAAATTGCCCTGCGTATCCAGCGGGCCTGTCGAGAACTCGGCGTCAAGGCCGTGATGGTTTACTCCGAAGCCGACCGCGAAGCCAAGTAC
>JABMMH010000064.1 GCA_013205645.1 Polaromonas sp.
CATGTTCGGCAGGCCCATCGAAGTCGTCAGCGCCGACCACCAAAACAAGCCTGACATTGCCAAAAACGTAGCCCAGGGATGGTTCGACCGTGATGGCGTTGACATCTCAGTTGAAAACTTGAACTCCGCTGTGGCCCTGGCTGTGCAGGCCCTGGGCAAGGAAAAAAACAAGATCACCATCACCACAGGGGCTGCCTCAGCCCGCTTGACCGGTACTGATTGCTCGCCCACCACCGGCATTCATTACCTCATGGACACGATCGCGCTGTCGAACGTGGTGGGTAAAGCCATTGTGAAGGACGGCGGCAACAGCTGGTACTTTCTGACGGCCGACTATGCCTTTGGTCACTCACTGGAAAAAGACACCAGCGACGTGGTGAAGGCTGCGGGTGGCCGAGTGATGGGCGCTGTGCGCCACCCGCTCTCCACCGGTGACTTTTCGTCCTTCTTGCTGCAGGCACAAACATCAGGCGCCAAAGTCGTTGGCCTGGCTAATGCCGGCGGTGACACAGTCAGCAGCATCAAGGCCGCCGCCGAGTTTGGTCTGACCAAAAAGCAAAGCCTGGCCGCCCTGCTGATGCTCGTCACCGATGTGCACGCCATCGGCCTGCCCACCGCGCAAGGCTTGTACCTCACAGAAGCTTGGTACTGGGACCTGAACCCCGAAACCCGCGCCTGGGCAGACAAATACAGCAAGGTCATGAACGGCCGCAAGCCGAACTCCAACCACGCCTCGGTGTACTCGTCAACCATGCATTACCTCAACGCCGTCAAGGCAGCGGGGACCGATGACACGGCCGCCGTGATGGCCAAGATGAAGGCTACGCCTATCAACGACATGTTTGCCAAGGGCGGCACGATTCGCGAAGACGGCCGCATGGTGCACGATATGTACCTGTTCCAAGTCAAAACGCCGGCGGAGTCCAAGGGCGCATGGGACTACTACAACCTCAAAGGCACGGTAAAAGGCGCTGACGCTTTCTTGCCGATCGCACAAAGCCCATGCCCAGGAATCAAAAAGTAAGCTGAAGTGACCGACAAGGCGGGCCGTCATTCACGGCCCGCCCTTTTTTCCCTGGACTGAAATGACTGAATTATTTGGTGTGCCCGTCGCGGCCCTCATGGGGCAACTCATGCTGGGGCTGGTCAACGGCTCGTTCTATGCAATCTTGTCCTTGGGGCTGGCCGTGATCTTCGGCATGCTCAACATCGTCAATTTCGCACACGGTGCGCTGTACATGGTGGGCGCCTTCTTTGCGTGGATGCTTCTTAAATACGCGGGGGTCAATTACTGGCTTTCCTTGCTTCTCGCACCGATTGGCGTTGGCGCTATCGGCGCGCTGATCGAGATGACCATGCTGCGACGCTTGCAGCAACTCGACCATCTTTATGGGCTGCTGCTTACCTTCGGCCTGGCCCTTGTCTTTGAGGGGGCGTTTCGCGAGCTCTACGGGTCTTCAGGGCTGCCTTATGAGTTACCACCCATATTTCGCGGCGCCTTTGATCTGGGCTTTATGTTCTTGCCCAAGTACCGTGCCTGGGTTGTCTTTGTGTCAGTCTTCCTGTGCCTGTTCACCTGGTACGTGATTGAAAAAACCAAGCTCGGGGCCTATTTGCGCGCAGGCACCGAGAACCCCAACATGGTTCAGGCGTTTGGCATCAACGTGCCGCTCATGGTCACACTGACCTATGCATTTGGTGTGGGCCTTGCGGGCCTGGCCGGTGTGATGGCCGCGCCCATCTATCAGGTGAGTCCTCTCATGGGCTCCAACATCATCATTGTGGTGTTTGCTGTGGTCGTTATCGGTGGCATGGGCTCGATTCTGGGCTCGATCCTCACTGGGTTGGCGCTGGGCCTCATTGAAGGCCTCACTAAGGTGTTCTATGCAGAGCTTTCGTCCACCGTCGTCTTCATCATCATGGTCATCGTCTTGATGATCCGTCCGGCGGGCCTGTTCGGTCGAGAAAAATAAATGTCAAAAGCAAGTCGTAATGTTTTCGCAGTGTTGTTCCTGGCACTGCTGGTCGCACCTTTCGTGGGCTATCCGATCTTTTTAATGAAGGTGCTGTGCTTTGCGTTGTTCGCATCGGCGTTCAACCTGCTGATCGGTTTCACAGGCCTGCTGTCCTTCGGACACGCGATGTTCTTTGGCTTTGCGGCCTATGTGTCCGGCCACGCTGCAAAAGTCTGGGGACTGACGCCCGAGTTGGCCATTCTGGCCGGCACGCTCAGTGCCGCCTTCATCGGCCTGGTCACTGGCTGGCTGGCAGTGCGGCGCCAGGGTATCTATTTCGCCATGGTTACCCTGGCGCTGGCCCAGATGATCTATTTCATCTGTGTCCAGGCACCGTTCACTTATGCGGAAGACGGCATCCAGAGCATTCCGCGAGGCAAGCTCTTTGGTGTCATCAATCTGGCCAACGACACCGTCATGTACTACGTCGTGGCAGCCATCTTTGCGGGCACCTTCGCGCTTATCTACCGCATCATCCACTCGCCCTTCGGCCAAGTACTCAAGTCGGTGCGTGAAAACGAACCGCGTGCTTTGTCACTGGGTTACAACGTAGACCGCTACAAACTCGTAGCCTTCGTGCTGTCAGGCACCATTGCCGGCTTAGCAGGCGCGACCAAATCCATCGCCTTTGGCATTGCTACGCTTACCGACGTGGGCTGGCAAATGTCGGGCGAGGTCGTTTTGATGACGCTACTGGGCGGCATGGGCACCATCCTCGGCCCTAGCGTGGGCGCAGCCGTCATCGTCACCATGCAGAACTACCTCTCCGGCTTTGGCTCGATGGTCTCCATCATCATGGGCTTGACCTTCGTGTTCTGCGTACTCATGTTCCGGCGCGGCATCGTGGGTGAGATCGAGCACTACTTCAGCGCCAAGAAGTAGCTGTCAGAGGCATGCCGTCGATGAGCCCTTGCCCCGGATCGGACAGGCCAAAAAAACAACAGTTCGGCAGCTGAGTGGGCCTCTTACGGGTCTTGCAGCAGTGGCTATAGAAAGTCGGCAGCCTATGCCAGCAATTTTTCAAAGGTCTGCGTCGACCAAGCTGACACTGTTTACGCAAGCACGATGCGTACTTTTTCGACCAAACCATGACCTGCGGAACTAGGGTCAACAAGACAATTGCTTGAGCGCCATCGAGGGGAGGGCTGGGGTCGATGGTAGGACGATGTCCCGCATATGGGCCACAGACCGCAAAGAAGCTATGGCGCTGGCGGTAAAGCCCCAAGAGTTGCCCCGCCACCCCGCATGGAGGCGTTGGGACTTTCTTTGGACCGGTCATGAGCGCAAGAATCGTGATTTCACTGCAAAACCTGCTGGCCGACAAGGTCGGCTCATGGGCCACCGTCATCATCGGTGTGATTTTCGTGGTCTGCGTTCTGGCGTTTCGCAAAGGCGTGGTCGGCGAGCTGCAGGCCTTCAGGGAACGCCAGCGCCATGCCGCTCTGCAAGCCAGCTAAGCGCCAACCGTCGACAGCGCTTAGCGGGCATACTGCGCTGGTGCCAAGTTAGCCTTGGCGTCGGCTGCCGCCTCGATATGGATCATCGGCTGCGCAATGTTGCCGCCGGAGGAAGGCCAGTCCGGCAAGCTGCCGCTCATGGCTGCCCAGTGGTCAGATTCAGTTTTTAAACCGCGTGAAACTGGTCCGGATTTTTACCTTTGACGCCCGCGTAAAACGCCTTGATGGCCAGCATATCGGCTGCGATATCGCCGGTGGTTTGAAACACCGGACCCAAGCCGCCGATTTTTTGCTCATAGTCCAAATACGCCATCACGATCGGAACGCTGGCGCCCGCTGCGATGTAATAAAACCCAGTTTTCCAGTAGCGGGTGCCGCTGCGGGTGCCTTCGGGCGGCACGATGAGCTGCAGCGGACCCGTGGCCTTCGTGATGGCTTCGCTGGACGCGGCCACCAGGTTGTTGCTTTGCGTGCGGTCAACCGGTATGCCGCCCAGCCACATCATCACGCCGCGATAAGGCGGCCTGAAAAGAGAGGCCTTCCCCATCCAGTACACATTCAGCCGCAGCACAAATGCCACCATCAGCGTGTAGGGCAGGTCCCAGTTACTGGTGTGCGGTGCGGCAATCAGCACGCTTTTGGCAGCGTTTGCAGGCAACTCGCCAACAACTTTCCAACCCGTCAGGCGCAAGAACGCGATGGATATTAAGCGCAGGAGGGTGTTGACAACCGGTGTGTCAAAAATGGTGTGG
>JABMMH010000065.1 GCA_013205645.1 Polaromonas sp.
GGCTTGGGCTGGGTGATCTGCGGCTGGTGATGGCGCCCGCACTGCTGCTGTTCATGGCGATCCCGGTCATTGTCATCGTCTCGCTGCTGTTTGTGGCGCTGTTGATGACGCCGACGATGGTTGCGCTGGTGGCTGAGCGGCGCTTTCCCTTGCTGCAACGCCGGCAGGGCGCTTCGTTTTGGGCCAGCTTGCTGTGGAGTCTGGCGTCCACCTTGATGGCTTGTCTGGCTTTACTGTTGTCGCTGCCGCTGTGGCTGATTCCGCCGCTGGTGTTGGTGGTGCCGCCGCTGATTTGGGGCTGGTTGACTTACCGCGTCATGGCTTATGACGCCTTGGCCGAGCACGCCAGTGCTGAAGAGCGGGAACAGGTTTTCAAAACGCACCGCGTGCCCTTGCTGTGCATCGGTATCTTGAGTGGCTATCTCGGAGCAGCGCCTAGCGTGATCTGGGCCTCTGGCGCCATGTTTGTCGCGATGGCACCAATTTTGGTGCCGATCGCTATTTGGATCTACACCCTGGTGTTTGCCTTTTCGTCGCTCTGGTTCACGCATTACGCCTTGTCCGCTTTGCAGCAGTTGAGGGCGCAAAACGCCACGGCTGCGGCTTCCGAGTCTTTCAATCTGCCTTCTTCACCTTAAGCGTTCAGCGCTTTCACACCATGGCTCAAAACTTCGGCATCGTCATCATTGGCGATGAAATTCTCTCTGGTAAACGTGCTGACAAGCACTTGACCAAAACCATCGAGCTGTTGGGCGCCCGCGGCCTGCAACTGAGTTACGCCGACTACGTGGGCGACGATCCAGACCGCATCACCGCCACTTTGGCGCGGGCTTTTGCGTCCGCCCGCGACCACAGCGACGTGGTTTTTTCCTGCGGCGGCATTGGTGCCACGCCAGACGACCATACCCGTCAATGCGCCGCGCGTGCACTGGGGGTTGAGCTGGCGCTGCACCCCGAAGCCAAGGAATTGATTCACGCTCGCATGCACGACGTTGCCCGTGAGCAAGGTCTGCCTTACGAGCCCGATCGCGAAGACAATATCCACCGCCTCAATATGGGCACGTTCCCGGTGGGTGCCGGCATCATCCCGAACCCGTACAACAAAATTCCTGGCTTCTTTTGTTCGGCCGAGTCGGTCCAAGGAGCGAACACCCAAGCAGGTGCTGTTTACTTCGTGCCGGGCTTTCCGGTCATGGCATGGCCCATGATCGAATGGGTGCTCGACACCCATTACAGCCACTTGCATCAGTTGCAGGCGTACAGCGAAAAATCGGTGATCGTCATGGGCTCGATGGAAGCCATGCTGACGCCGCTGATGATCGATCTTGAAACGCGTCACCCCGGCGTCAAAGTGTTCAGTCTGCCGAGTGTCGACCATCCGCAATACGGTCGGCATATCGAGTTAGGGGTCAAAGGTGCACCCGCCGATGTCAATGCGGCGTTTCCGGCGCTGCTGGCTGGCTTGCATGTTTTCAATGTCAAGTTAGGCCCAGAGTTGGTGCGCTAATGGGCGCGTCTGAGGTTGCACTTTATTGGTGCACTCAATAAGCCCTGTATTGGTGCGCTGCAAATCGCCTTAGATCAAGACTTGGGGTGCTTTTAGCCTTTCTTTTTGTGATACCGGTTCAGGCAGGGGCCAAAAACGGGGCGGTTGACGGCACAATGTTGGGTTGGGCTGGTTCAAAGCCGCATCCCATTGGCATAAAAAGTGCATTCGATGGCACTGAGCAGATTTTTTAACCACCATCCAGCAACAGGAGATTCTGATGGCAAAGACAGTCGCAGACGTCATGAAAATGGTCAAGGAAAACGAAGTCAAGTTTGTTGACTTCCGCTTCACTGACACCCGTGGTAAAGAGCAGCACGTCACCGTGCCAGTCTCGCATTTTGATGAAGACAAGTTCACTTCGGGCCACGCTTTTGACGGCTCATCCATTGCCGGTTGGAAAGGCATTGAAGCCTCCGACATGCAACTGATGCCTGACCCGAACACGGCCAACATCGACCCTTTCTTTGAAGAAACCACCGTTTTCATGAGCTGCGACGTCGTCGAGCCTGCAGACGGCAAGGCCTACGACCGTGACCCCCGTTCGATCGCCAAGCGCGCCGAGTCCTACCTCAAGGCTTCCGGCCTGGGCGACACCGCGTTCTTCGGCCCAGAGCCAGAATTTTTCGTCTTCGACGACGTGCGTTGGAACACCGACATGTCGGGTACCTTCTTCAAGATCGACGAGTACGAAGCACCATGGAACTCGGGCAAGAAGCTCGATGGCGGCAACCGCGGTCACCGTCCAACGATCAAGGGTGGTTACTTCCCCGTGCCACCGGTCGACAGCATGCACGACATGCGCTCGGAAATGTCCCTGATCCTCGAATCGCTGGGCATCCCCGTCGAAGTGCATCACCACGAAGTCGCTGGCCCAGGCCAGAACGAGTTGGGCACCAAGTTCAGCACGCTGGTTGAGCGCGCCGACTGGACGCAGGTCCTGAAGTACGTTGTTCACAACGTCGCCAATGCCTACGGCAAGACTGCGACCTTCATGCCAAAACCCATCGTTGGTGACAACGGTTCCGGCATGCACGTGCACCAGTCGATCTGGAAAGACGGCAAAAACTTGTTCGCCGGCGACGGCTATGCAGGTCTGTCAGATTTCGCCCTGTACTACATCGGCGGCATCCTCAAGCACGCTCGCGCCCTGAACGCCATCACCAACCCAGGCACCA
>JABMMH010000066.1 GCA_013205645.1 Polaromonas sp.
CTCTATCGCCGACCAGGCGCGCACGATTCGCATCCCAGTGCACATGATCGAAACCATCAACAAAATGAACCGCTTGAGCCGTCAGCACTTGCAAGAGTTTGGCTTTGAGCCAGACGCCAGCGTGTTGGCCGAAAAGATGGAGATTCCGGAAGAGAAAATCCGCAAGATCATGAAGATCGCCAAAGAGCCGATCTCGATGGAAACGCCGATCGGTGACGACGACGACTCCCATCTGGGTGACTTCATCGAGGACGGCGCCAACACCGCTCCGCTGGAAGCGGCGATGCAAGCCGGTCTGCGCGATGTGGTGAAAGACATTCTCGACAGCCTGACACCGCGTGAAGCCAAAGTGCTGCGCATGCGCTTCGGTATTGAGATGTCGACCGACCACACGCTGGAAGAAGTCGGCAAGCAGTTCGACGTGACCCGCGAGCGAATTCGCCAGATCGAAGCCAAGGCTTTGCGTAAGCTCAAGCACCCAAGCCGCAGCGACAAACTGCGCAGCTTTATCGACATGCAATAACGCAACCTTGCCTTTAAAGCGCTAAAGCGCCTGCTGCCTTCACGGTAGCAGGCGCTTTTTTTCGTTTGAACATGATCCATCCGACGCCGGAAAAAGGCGTGCGCTGACAGCTTTTCTTATAAAAGCCCGAGACTCAATACTCACAAAGGAAGACCGAACCGCGACATTCAGTGGTGGTTTGGCGCCTTGGTTAGCTGCTTATTTCGCTTTGGATGGCGAGGTTTTTTTGCGGCCTTTTTTCTTGGCAGGCTTGTCCTGCAAGCGCTTTGCGCTGGGCTCTGACACATTGCGATGGTTGGCAGCAGTGGCTTTGATCGCTGCAGCCACGTGGCTTTGGCTGCTGTGGTCGCCTCACACACGGGCGGGTCTGCGCGCCCCTGAGCGGCACTGCAGCTAGACTCACGGTCCAACGCGCTTGACCGATAGGTCTGGCCTTGCCCCTCCCGACTGAAGGACTCCTCATGAACATCGTCATCACCGGCGGCGCCGGATTTTTGGGTGTGCGCCTAGCGCGCACCTTGCTCAAACAAAACACCTTGGCCTTGGCTGGCCGTAAACCACAACCCATCCAAAAAATCACCTTAGTCGATCGCGTTGCACCGCCTGCCGACCTGACGGATGACCACCGCGTGCGCGCTGTGATGGGCGACCTCAACGCCTTGTTGGCAACGGATGCAGGCGACCAAGTGGTGCAGGCAAATGATGCGTTGGTGTTTCATCTGGCGGCAGCCGTGAGCGGCGAATGTGAGGCTGATTTTGATTTGGGCATGCGCAGCAATGTCGACGCCACGCGCGCACTCCTCGAAGCCTGCAGGGCGCGCAAGACGTCGCCCATGCTGGTCTTTGCCTCATCCTTGGCCGTGTTTGGCAATTCACCCGAGCAACCCCTGCCGGACGTGATCGACGACCGGACCTTGCCGACGCCGCAAAACAGCTACGGCATCCAGAAGTTCATTGGCGAGCAATGGGTCGCAGACTATGCGCGCAAGGGCTTTGTGCAAGGCCGCAATGTGCGCTTGATGACAGTGAGCGTTCGCCCCGGCAAACCCAACGGCGCTGCCTCGAGCTTTTTAAGCGGCATGATCCGCGAGCCGCTGGCCGGTCTGGCGGCGGTGTGCCCAGTGCCGCCCGACACCGCGGTGGCCCTGTCATCGCCAAGCCGCACGATCGCCGGGCTGATCCGGGCGGCCGAAGCCAGCGACGCCGACTGGGGCGCACGCACCGCCATCAATCTGCCCGCCCTGAAAACCACGGCAGCCGAGATGGCCCAAGCACTGGAACGTGCCGCAGGCCCGCAAGTAGCCCGGCTGATCAGTTGGACACCCGACCCGGCGGTGGCCAAGATCATCACCAGTTGGCCTGCGCATATTCAAGCCGACCGCGCAGCCGGCCTGGGCTTGCTGCCAGACGCTGATTTCGACGCCATCATCAACGAATACATTAGCGAAAACCCTGAGATCCACAGCATCAACCGAAACGCATAATTCTTTGGCTTATTCAGCTGATAAATTGAATCAGCCATTCAGACAATCCACGGAGACACCTTGAAATACAACAAACTCATCATCGGCATGTCCTTGGCCATGGGGCTGCTGGCATCGGCTGCCGCCCAGACCACCATGAAGATCAGCATCTCGGTGGCGCAAAACTCGCACCAAGGCATTGCCATCGACACCTTTGCCAAGGAAGTCGAGAAGCGCACAGCCGGTCGCTACAAGGTCCAAGCCTTTTACAACGGCTCACTCGGCGGTGAGCGCGAGTCCATCGAAGCGGTGCAACTCGGCACGCAAGAACTGGCGTTTTCGTCGTCTGGCCCGATTCCCAACTTTGTGCCTGAAACCAAAATCCTCGACGTTCCCTTCCTGTTCCGCGACAAGGCGCACGCCCGCGCGGTGCTGGACGGCCCGATCGGACAAGAGCTGCTAGCCAAGTTCGAACCCAAGGGTTTCAAGGCGCTGGCCTGGGGTGAAAACGGCTTTCGCCACATGACGAACAGCAAGCGCGACGTCAACGTGCCGGCAGACTTGAAGGGTCTGAAGATGCGCACCATGGAAAATCCGGTGCACATTGCGGCCTACAAAGGTCTCGGCATCATCACCACACCCATGGCTTTTCCTGAAGTCTTCACCGCCTTGCAACAAGGCACGGTTGATGGTCAAGAAAACCCGCTGTCAGTCATCATGTCGGCCAAGTTTGACCAAGTGCAAAAACACCTGAGCTTGACCGGCCACGTGTATTCGCCGTGCATCTTTGTCATGAACAAGGCGATCTTTGATAAGCTCAGCGCCGCCGACAAGACCGCTTTTGTCGACGCCGCCAAGGAAGGCGCCAAAGCCAACCGCGCCCGCGTTGATCAGGACGACGCCAACGGCGTCAAAGAGTTGCGCGCCAAAGGCATGACGGTCATCGACAACGTCGACAAGGCCAAGTTCGTCACCGCTTTGACCACCGTCAACGCTGGTTTCGAGAAAGACTTCGGCAAGGCGAATCTGGACCGCATTCGCAACATCAAGTAAACACCGCCACAACAGAAATTCTGCCGCCCGTGGTCCAAGAGACTGCGGGCGGTTTTTATTTAGAAAACTAAAAATAAGCGCGGTTCCGATGAAACAAAATTTCCTCACCCTAGAACGCTGGACCACCGGTTTTTCGATGCTGGTGGCCTGCCTCATGCTGGTCATTGCCTCTAGTCTGGGCATGTTCCAAATCGTCACCCGCTTTGTCCTCGAGCAACCCGCAGAGTGGAGCGAAATCCTGATTCGCCTGAGCTTGATCTGGATGGTCTTCATGGGCATTCCGGCGGCCTTCAGGCAAGGCTCAATGGTCAGCGTCGACGTGCTGTACCGCTGGAGCCAGCCGAATGTCAGGCGCTGGTTTGACTGGCTGAGCTGCTTGGCCGCACTGACCCTGATCGGCGTGATCATTTGGTGGGGCTGGGACTATGCGTTGCGCGGCCGGGTGCAAACCATGGCCGGCCTTGAGTCGCTGTCGATGTTCTGGGGCTATGTGGCCATGCCGGTGGGCGGCGTCTTTTGCGTTTTCGGCATCATCGCCAACTTGCTGGACCCACAGCGCCAAGAGCTGGAGACCGCCACATGACCGCCGTGATGCTGACCACCATGATCCTGTGCTTTGCGCTGACGATCTCTGTCGCCGTGTCGATTGGCTTGGCCTCTGTACTGGGGATTCAGGCCAACAACGCCCACATGCTGATTTCCGTCAAGGAAATGTTCAACGCCATCAACAAGTTTCCATTGGCTGCCATTCCCTTTTCATTTTGGCCGGCAACCTGATGGAAACCGGCGGCATTTCGCGCCGCTTGGTCGAGTTTGCGAAAAGCATCGTCGGCGGTGTGCAAGGTGGCTTGCCCATGACTTGCGTGCTGACCTGCATGATCTTTGCCGCCGTTTCGGGCTCATCGGTGGCCACCACCTTTGCCGTGGGCGCGATCCTTATTCCCGCACTCATCAAACACGGTTACCCGACAGCCTATGCGGCCTCACTGCAAGCGACCAGCGCTGAACTCGGGGTGATCATTCCACCGTCGATCCCAATGATCTTGTACGGCGTCAGCGCCGAAGTCTCGATTGGCGAGCTTTTCATTGCGGGCATCGGCCCCGGCATTTTCATCAGCCTCGCGCTGATGGCTTTTGTCTATGTCTACTGCCGGATCAAGGGCTGGGGCAAGAACGACGGCGACGGCCGACTCAGCTTTGGCCGCGCCACTTGGCAAGCCGGCTGGGCGCTGTTGATGCCGGTGATCATTCTGGGCGGCATTTATGGCGGCGTCTTCACGCCGACTGAAGCGGCTGCGGTCGCGGTGTTTTATGCGTTGGTTGTCGGCGTGCTGATCTACAGAGAAATCAGCCTGCAGAGCCTGATCGTGGTGTTGCGCAAGTCAGTGATTTCCAGCGCGGTGATCATGTTCATCATCGCCAATGCGGGCCTGTTCGCCTTCCTGATCACGCGCGCCGGCGTACCGGACGAGATTGGCCGTTGGCTTGAAGCCGTGCTGCAGTCGCCTATGCTGTTTTTGCTGGGCGTGAATGCTGCCTTGTTTGTGATTGGGATGTTCATTGAAACCAGTGCCGCCATCATTGTGCTGGCACCGATTCTGGCGCCAGTTGCGATGCACTTCGGCATTGACCCGGTGCATTTCGGCATGGTCATGGTGGTGAATTTGGCCATGGGCATGATCACCCCACCCTTTGGCGTCAACCTGTTTGCCGCCTGCACGGTCGCGCGCATATCGCTGGACCGCATAGTGAGTCACCTGATTCCCTTTGTGCTGGTGATTTTCTCTTGCCTGATGGTCATCACCTACGTGCCGGCACTGTCGCTGACGCTGCGTGATTTGGTCTATGGAAGATAGGTAGAGATCCTTTTCGACAAAAAAAACAGACAAAAGCAGAACCCTGCTTCGCGGTATAAATCTATCAGGTAAAGTGGTTAGAAGAGGCAGCGCTTTGCCTCCGGAGAACCGACTGTGACCACCCCTGCTTCTGAAACCCTGTTGACCACCCCGCTGCACGCCTTGCATGCCGAACTCGGCGCCCGCATGGTGCCGTTTGCCGGCTACAGCATGCCGGTGCAATACCCGGCTGGACTGATGGCCGAGCATCTGCAAACGCGCACCGCCGCTGGCCTGTTTGACGTCTCCCACATGGGCCAGTTGCGGCTGGACGGCCCAGACGCCGCCGCCGCGCTGGAGAGCCTGATCCCCATGGATGTGGTGGACTTGGCGGTCGGCAAACAGCGCTATGGACTGTTGCTGAACGACGCGGGCGGCATCATCGACGACCTGATGTTTGTCAACCGAGACGTAGCCCACGGCGGCGATATTTTCATCATCGTCAATGGCGCTTGCAAGGTCGGCGACATCGCGCACATTCAGCAAAAAATTGGCCACCGTTGTGAGGTCATCCCGATGCCAGAGATGGCGCTGCTGGCCTTGCAAGGGCCACAGGCTGTAAGCGCTTTGGCGCGGCTGGCCCCTGGCGTGACCTCATTGGTGTTCATGAGCGGCGGTGCATTCCAAGTGGCCGGCTGCGACTGCTTCATCACGCGCAGCGGCTACACCGGCGAAGACGGTTTTGAAATCTCGGTGCCAGCAGAGCAAGCTGAAAGTTTGGCTCGCGGCTTACTGGCCCAGCCCGAAGTCAAACCGGTCGGCTTGGGTGCGCGCAACTCACTCCGCTTAGAGGCCGGACTCTGCCTTTATGGCAACGACCTCGACAGCAGCACCACACCGGTTGAGGCCAACCTGAACTGGGCAATCCAAAAAATTCGGCGCATCGGCGGCGAACGCGCTGGCGGTTTTCCCGGTGCCGGCACCGTACTGGCGCAATTGGCCGACCCCACGCTGCTGACCCGCCAACGCGTCGGCTTGGTGGCCTTGGAACGGGTGCCCGTGCGCGAACACACTGAGCTGCAAACACTTGACGGCCAACGCGCAGGCGAGGTCACCAGCGGACTGCTTGGTCCGAGCATCAACCAACCCATTGCCATGGCTTATGTCGCGCCGGCTCATGCAGCACTCGGCACCCGCTTAAACGCCATCGTGCGCGGCAAGCCGGTGCCTATGCAAGTCAGTCCCCTGCCCTTTGTGGCGAATCGTTACCACCGCGGCTGAGCTTTCGCCTCACTGCAGCATCACACACATCGTTCACAATGAACGCAACATTTTTTGACTGAAAGCACACCATGATCAAGTACACCGAAGACCACGAATGGCTCAACATTGAAGGTGATATTGCCACCGTCGGCATCACAGTCCACGCGCAAGACGCACTGGGCGATGTGGTCTTTGTCGACCTGCCTGAAGTCGGCACCACCATGGTCCAAAAAGCCACGGCCGGCGTGGTCGAGTCGGTCAAGGCTGCCGCTGACGTTTACATGCCCGTCACTGGCGAAGTGGTTGAGGTCAACGAAGCCCTGCGCGATGACCCTTCTCTGGCCAACAGTGACCCGCTGGGCGCTGGTTGGTTTTTCAAGGTCAAGCTGGCTGACCCAACGCAGTTGGACGCGCTGATGGACGAGACCTCGTACACCGCTTTTTCTGCCAGCTGATTCACTTTTCAAGAAGGTCTTCTATTGATGCAATCTGCCAAGCCCCTGCGAGAACTTGAAAACGCTGGCGAGTTCATCGCTCGTCATATCGGCATCAGTGCCGCTGATGAAACGCTGATGCTCAGCGCCATCGGTGCCGCCTCGCGGCGCGCGATGATCGACGGCATCGTGCCGGCATCCATTGCGCGCAGCACCACCATGGCGATTCCGGCGGCCATCACCGAGGCAGCCGCGCTGGCAGAGCTCAAGGCCTTGGCCAGCAAAAACAAAGTCTTCAAGAGCTTCATCGGTCAAGGTTATTACGACACCCACACGCCCGGCGTGATCTTGCGGAACATCCTTGAAAACCCGGCCTGGTACACCGCCTACACGCCTTATCAGGCGGAGATTTCGCAGGGCCGGATGGAAGCTCTGATCAACTTTCAGACCATGGTTTGCGACTTGACTGGCATGGCTGTGGCCAACGCCTCCATGCTCGACGAAGCCACCGCAGCGGCTGAAGCCATGACACTGGCCAAGCGCAGCGTCAAAAGCAAAAGCCATGTCTTTTTGGTCTCCGGCGACTGCCACCCGCAGACGATTGAAGTCATCCAAACGCGCGCCAAGCCGCTCGGCATTGAGGTCAAAGTCAGCACTTGGGCAGAGCCCTTGCCGCAACTCATGTCCAGCGGCGACTACTTCGGCGTGCTGGCGCAATACCCGGCTACCAACGGCATGATCCACGACCTGCGGCCGCTGGCGGGCCATGCCGCACTCAAGGGCGCAGCCTTTTGCGTGGCGGCCGACCTGCTGGCACTGACACTGCTCGCGCCTCCCGGCGAATGGGGCGCTGACATCGTGCTGGGCACCACGCAGCGCTTTGGCATGCCCATGGGCAATGGCGGCCCACACGCCGCTTACTTGGCCTGCCGGGACGAGTTCAAGCGCTCATTGCCAGGCCGTTTGGTCGGTGTCAGCATCGATGTACACGGCCAGCCGACTTACCGGCTGGCACTGCAAACGCGCGAGCAGCATATTCGCCGGGAAAAAGCCACCTCCAACATCTGTACAGCGCAGGTGTTGCCGGCCGTGGTGGCCAGCATGTACGCGGTCTACCACGGGCCTCAAGGCCTGCGTCGTATCGCTGAACTGGTTGCCGCCTACACCGCCATTTTGGCGCGTGGCCTGCAGCAAATGGGCTACCCAGTCGCTAACGACTACGCCTTTGACTCGATCACCGTCAAGACCGGCGACGCCACCGCCAGCATTGCCGCGAAAGCCCGGCAGTCTCAGGCCAATTTGCGCAGCCGGCTGAACAACCACCTGGGTATGTCGCTCGACGAAACCACTACCCGCAGCGACATCGAAATGCTCTGGTCTTTCTTCGTCAAAGAAGGCGAGCCGATGCCGCGTCTGAGCGACTTTGAAAACGGCATTGAACCCCTGATTCCAGTTGAACTGCGCCGCAGCACACCGTTCATGACGCACCCGGTGTTCAACACGCATCACTCAGAGACCAGCCTGCTGCGCTACATCCGCGCGCTCAGCGACAAAGACTTGGCGCTGGACCGCAGCATGATCCCGCTCGGCAGTTGCACCATGAAACTCAACGCCAGCAGCGAGATGATGCCGATCAGCTGGCCTGAATTTGCGGGTCTGCATCCCTTTGCGCCGCACGACCAACTGGAAGGCTACGCCCAGCTCGACCGCCAGTTGCGCGACTGGTTGTGTGAGGCCACTGGCTACGCCGGCATCAGCCTGCAGCCCAACGCTGGCTCGCAAGGCGAGTACGCCGGCCTGCTGGTCATCAAAGCGTACTTAGACGCCAACGGCCAAGGCCATCGCAACATCTGCCTGATCCCATCTTCCGCCCACGGCACCAACCCGGCCAGCGCGCAGATGGCTGGGTTGAGTGTGGTGGTCACTGCCTGCGACGCCGACGGCAACGTCGACATGGCCGACCTGCAAGCCAAGTGCGAGCAACACAGCGCCAACTTAGCGGCGGTGATGATCACCTACCCCAGCACCCACGGCGTGTTTGAAACGCAGGTCAAGGAACTCTGCCAGCTAGTGCATGCGCACGGCGGCCGCGTCTATGTCGACGGCGCCAACATGAATGCGCTGGTCGGCGTGGCCGCACCGGGCGAATTTGGCGGCGATGTGAGCCACCTTAATTTGCACAAAACCTTTTGCATTCCACACGGTGGTGGCGGCCCGGGCGTTGGCCCGGTCTGCGTGGTCGCGGACCTCGTGCCTTATCTGCCCGGCCATGCCACGGCGGGTTATCCGGTCAACGGCGTTGGTGCTATTTCAGCAGCGCCTTTAGGCAATGCGGGTGTGCTGCCGATCAGCTGGATGTACTGCCGCATGATGGGCCCAGAGGGTTTGCAAGCCGCAACAGAAGTCGCCATCTTGAGCGCCAACTACATCAGTGTCCGGCTGAAAGACCATTACCCGACGCTTTACGCCAGTGCCAACGGCCGCGTCGCCCACGAATGCATTCTGGACCTGCGGCCCTTGAAAGAGAGCAGCGGCGTCAGCGCCGAAGACGTCGCCAAGCGCTTGATGGATTACGGTTTTCATGCGCCCACTTTGAGCTTTCCGGTCGCCGGTACCTTGATGGTGGAGCCGACCGAAAGCGAAACGCTGGCCGAAATTGACCGCTTCATCGCCGCCATGATCGCCATTCGTGACGAAATCCGAGTGATCGAAAACGGCGGCTGGCCGCAAGACAACAACCCGCTGAAACACGCACCGCACACGGCTGCCAGTCTGCTGGGCGCAGAATGGGATCGACCTTATTCGCGCGAAGTCGGCGGCTTTCCACTGGCCAGCCTGAAGCAAGCCAAGTACTGGCCACCCGTGGGCCGCGTCGACAATGTCTACGGCGACCGCAACTTGTTTTGCAGCTGCGTGCCGGTGGCAGACTACGCTTGACCAGCGACGGAAACTATTCACTTTTTCAAGCACTTTATGGACAAAATTTTGACCTCACGCCTCGCTCCGCTCTTCGCCGTTCTGACCCTCGCCAGTGCAACCGCCTTTGCCGCGGCCCCAGCCGAAACCCTGCCGTCCGGCGTCAAGGTGACTCACACCAAAGACGGCACAGGCGCCAACCCCAAGGCCTCTGATTCAGTCAAGGTGCATTACCGCGGCACACTGGCCAACGGCACAGAATTCGACAGCTCGTACAAGCGCGGCACGCCAGCCACCTTCCCGCTGAGCCGGGTCGTGCCCTGCTGGACTGAAGGCATGCAAAAAATCAAAGTCGGCGGCAAAGCCACCTTGACCTGCCCACCGGCAACCGCTTACGGCAGCAGCGGTGCAGGTGGTGTGGTGCCTCCAAACGCCACGCTGACCTTTGAGGTCGAACTGCTGGCCATAGAAAAGTAATGGAGAAGTAAATCAGCCTTGCTGGAGTGGCTGGCTCAATAGGCCCAGCACTTCTGCATTGAAAGCCTCTGCCTGCTCGAACTGGGCCCAATGGCCTGAGGCCTGAATCGCGCGCAAGGCCTTGAACTGGGGTGCGGCGGTCAGTGCAGCTGCATACAAGCCAATTTGCCCGAGGTAAAACGGGTCTTGGTCGCCGTAGAGCAAGTACAGCGGGCTCTTAATCTCGGGCAGTGCGCGGGCGAGGATGTCGGTGCGTGACAGCCGGCGCCCGGGGATGCGGTCCCCCACGGCATTGGCAGCCTGTAGTTGGCAAGCCAATGGCGTGATGGCGGCGGGGTCGTGCAGCATCAGCGCTTGCAAATTGTGGTGATGCACCGCCAATTGCTGATCGACGCTGGGCAGATGGCGCCAGCCCTTGAGCTTGAACGCCACCAGTGGCTCAATGCCAAAGCCGGGCGCACCGATCAGTATCAGCCGCAGCACCCGGGCCGGAAAGCGATGCGCCAGCAATCCAGCCGTCATGGCGCCAAAAGAAAATCCCATCAGGTCGCAAGCGGTGTCGCCCAGCAACTGCTTGAGCCCGGCTTCCAACGGCTCGGGCATCACATCGACATCACCGCCACCAGGCGGCAAAGCAGAGTCGCCAAAACCGGGAAGGTCAGGCACATACACACAGCGACCGGAAGCGGCCAGCGGCAACACATTGCGCAGCCAATGAGTCCAGCTGCCACTACCGCCATGGAGCAACACCAGCGGCGGCAACGCCGGGTCGGCGCCCTGCTCACCCCAAACATGCCAGACCAGCTGACCACTGCCGCAGGGCGTGAGCACACGGCGTGCAGCCTGCAAGATGTGGGCGTACTCTGCGTTTTCGGACAGAGGGGGTAGCGGTGAGATTTGAGAGGTTTCGGGTGAAGAGTCGGTTACAGATGTCATGCTGCGTTTATACCCGCCTCAGTCTTGCACCTTGCCACGCGAGCTTTTGATGCTGGAGCGCTGGCTCTTGCCTTCCAGCCGCCGCTGCTTCGAACCATAGGTCGGTTTGGTGGCGCGCCGGGCTTTGGGCAGTACCGCGACGCTGTCGACAACTTCCTGCAAACGGGCCAGGGCGTCGCTGCGGTTCATCTCTTGCGTGCGGTGCTGCTGCGCCTTCAGCACCAGCACTCCATCCTGCGTGATGCGGCTGTCGCTTAGACACAGCAAGCGCTCCTTGATCTCGACGGGCAGCGACGACGCCGCAATGTCAAAGCGCAGATGCACCGCGCTCGACACCTTGTTGACGTTTTGCCCGCCCGCGCCCTGAGCACGAATCGCGCTGAGATCGACCTCGCGCTCGTCGACAAGAAAATGGGAAGTAGTGGCCATGACCTGAATTGTGAACGGCCTTGAAGCCGCGACAACGATCGCCTACTTTACGCCATCAATAAACGTTTCCAGCAAAGCCGCAAACTCTTGCGGCATCTCGACCGCGCTCAAATGTGCCGCAGGCAAGGTCACGAGTTGGGCGACAGTGATGCTGCAGGCAATCGCTTCGGACAGGGCCAGCGGCGTGGCTTCGTCGCGGCTGCCGGCGATCACCAGAGTCGGACACGTGATGCGCTGG
Source organism: Polaromonas sp. (assembly GCA_013205645.1). Classification (GTDB taxonomy): domain Bacteria; phylum Pseudomonadota; class Gammaproteobacteria; order Burkholderiales; family Burkholderiaceae_C; genus Polaromonas. The sequence goes on from JABMMH010000066.1 coordinate 11,568, forward strand.
TTGCTGCTGCGAAAATCAATCGCGGCCACCGCGCCGCAACTAGCGGCATAGGGCTCAGGCGCGATTTTTTCGAACTTTTCGCGCAGCGTCGCGACGCGGGCTGCACCGCCGTCCACCGTGTCCGCGATGAACTCTGGCGTGAACCAGCGCTGGATCGCGCTCTCGGCCACGGCAGCCACACCCTGCGTCAGCACCGTGTTCATGCGGGTTCGCCACATGGCGCCAGCAGGCTCACCGTAAAAATTGGCGGCATTGGCAATCGTGATGCTCTTGACGAGCTGCGGATGCCTTGCGGCCAGCGCCTGCGCCGTCATGCCGCCCATGCTCAGGCCGACAAAATGCACCGGGCCTGCGGCCTGCGCCGTGATGAGCGCGGCCGCATCGTCGGCCAGCATCTCCATGCTGTACGGCCCAGCAGGTGCTGCTGATTCGCCATGGCCACGGGCGTCATAACGAATAACCGTGAAGCGTTTTTTCAGGCGTTCAGCCACGGCGTCCCACATGCTGAGGTCGCAGCCAAGTGCGTGGCATAGCATCACCACCGGGCCTTGGCCTTCACGGACCCAATGGAGTTTGGGGGATGGCCTCGATTCAGTGGATGGCATCAATCCCTTCTCGCGCAAGATCGAGCCTGCGATTGAAAACGCATGGTTGGCGGCGGGCACGCCGCAGTAAATCGCCGCTTGCAAGATCACTTCCTTGATGTCGTCTGGCGTCAAGCGTGACTCTGGCGGGCCGTCCAAGCCGGCGCGCACATGCAGGGCAAACTCTTCGTAGGCTTTGAGCGCGATCATGGTTGACAGCACCATCAAGCGCCGGGTCTTGTCGCCGAAGGCAGGTCGCCCCCAGACCTCGTTCCACGCGTAGCGTGTGATCAGGTTTTGAAACTCGCCGTTGAAGTCATTCACGTTGAGCAGCGATTTATCGACCCAGGCATGGCCCAGCACGCGGCGGCGATTCAGCATGCCGTCGTCGTAATCTTGTTCGTGATGTTTGTCGTGCTCGCTCATGTCTTGGCTTTCGTGTTTGTTTTGGATCGCTCCGCCGATTGAATCGTATTCAAGGCATTCAAGGCCTTCAATTGCGTGCGCGTGACCTCGGCCGCATGCAGCGCCAGCGCCGGGCTGAACCACTCGTCGGCGGCTTCAGCAGGCAGCAACGCACGCAGGGCTTGCAGATTGGTCAGCATGCGCGCCGTGTCCACCTGCAAACCCGGCAAAGCCTGGGCCATGGCATGTGCGCTGCCTTGCGCCGACATCAACAAACCAGGCCATTCGGCCAGCTCGGTTTGCCAATGGCTGAGCGCGCGTTCGTGCTCTTGCGGCATGGCGGCCAACAGAGCAGCGACCCGCTGCGGCGCACGCTGTGCCGCCACCAGCGCCACCATGCAAGCGATCGGATTTCGTTTGTGCGGCATGGCCGACGAACCACCCCGACCGGGCTCGGTTGGCTCAGACACTTCATTGACTTCGAATTGCCCCATCAGGGAAATGTCGCGTGCAATCTTGCCGAAGCTGCCGACCAGCAAGCCCAGCTCGCAACCCAGCGCGACCCATTCGTCACGCTGCGTATGCCAAGTCGCCATCGGCGCTTTGAGTTGCAGGTCAGCCGCCAGCAAGGCGATGACTTCTGAGCCTTGCGACTTCATTTGCGCCAGCGTGCCGACTGCGCCGCCAAGCTGCGCACACAGGGCGTTGGCGGCAGCCACTTGCAAACGCTGCTGGCTGCGGATCAAGGGCGCGACCCAGCCAGCGCACTTCAAACCGAAGCTGGTGACCGAAGCGGGCTGCAGCAGCGTGCGCGCCAATATCGGGTCGGCGGCGTGACGCTCAGCCAGCGCCAGCAAGGCGTCAATGCAGGTTTGCACATCAGCCTGCACCAAGGCCAGCGCGTCACGTGTGACCAGCGCCGACGCCGTGTCAATGACGTCTTGGCTGGTGCTGCCGAAGTGGACAAAGCGTACCGCCTCAGGATTAGAGAGACCGACCTTTTCCTTCAAACTTTTCATCAAGGGAATGGCGAGTGTGCCAGCGCGTCCGCTGTCGCGCACGATCTGGCTGACGTCAAACAGCTCAATCTTGCAGTGCTCGACGATGGTCTGTGCAGCGCTGTCGGGAATCAGCCCAGCGCGGGCCTGGGCTCTGGCCAATGAGGCTTCAAAGCGCAACATCGCCGCCAGGAAAGGACGTTCACTGAAAGCCTCAAGACTTTCAGGGGTCGACAAAAAACCTTCGAAAATACTCATGGATGGGGACTTTTTCAGTGCTGGAGGTGAATCTAGCTGACCGCGTTCATCAAAGCCCACATCCGGGCGGACGACAGTGGCATTTGCAGCAGCGCAGCTTTGTCAGCCATGCCGGCGCGGGCCAGCGCATCGGCCACGGCGTTGACCACGGTCGGGCCAGCGCCGATGGTGCCGAGCTCACCGACGCCTTTGACGCCGAGCGGGTTGTTCAGGCACGGCACGGACGTGTCCATCTCGGTCTTGAAGTCGGGTGAGTCTTCGGCGCGCGGCGCGACGTAGTCCATCAAGCTGCCGGTCAAAGGTTGGCCGGTTTCGCGGTCGTAAACCACTTGCTCGTAGAGCGCTTGACCAATGCCTTGAACCGCACCGCCGTCGAGCTGACCGCGCACGATCATCGGGTTCACCACCCGGCCGACATCATTGACAGAGGCATAGGCCACCACCGCTACATGGCCGGTCAATGGGTCGACTTCGACTTCGCTGATGTGGCAACCGTTCGGCCAGCTGGGGCCGCTCACGGCGGTCGTTGAATTCATGAAAATACGTTGCTCGGCTTGCCGGCCAGCCAATGCAAAAATGTCGGTGCTCAGGTCAGTTCCGATCACTTGCAGACGACCGTTGCGGTACTCGATGTCTTGCTCAGACGCTTCAAACTCCAGTGCCGCCAAACGCTTGGCTTCAGCGATGGTGCGGTCAGCACCTTCACGCATGGCCGAGCCGCCGGTGAACAGCGAGCGCGAGCCAGCGCTGCCAAAACCATCACCGCGATCGGTGTCCCCGAGCACCACGCGGACTTGTTCAATCGGCACACCAAAGGCGTCCACCACCAACTGCGCGAGCGAGGTCAAGATGCCCTGCCCCATGCCGTTGACGGCTGAAAACACCTCGATCATGCCGTCGGCTTGCACCGCCACCGTGACGGTTTCTTCGAGTGCGTTGCCGCCCGTCCACTCCAGGAAAGTAGCGATCCCTTGGCCGCGCAGCAAACCGCGTTGGGCAGAGTCTGCCGCGCGCGCCGCAAAGCCAGACCAATCGGCCAACACCATGGCTTGGTCCATGATGGATTCAAACTGACCGCAGTCATAGGTCTGGCCCATCTGGTTTTTATACGGCATTTGCGCTGGCGCGATGAAGTTGCGACGGCGCAGTGCCACGCGGTCTATGCCGGTCTGCCGCGCCGCCTCGTCCATCAGCCGCTCAATGCTGAAGATGGCTTCAGGCCGGCCCGCGCCGCGGTAAGCGCCGGTGGGCGAGGTGTTGGTCAGCACCGCCTTGAAATGAAAATCGATGGTCTGGATGTCGTAGACGCTGGTCTGTACCCACGGGCCGATCAAGAGTTGGATCGTCACACCGGTGCCGGTCGGGTAGGCGCCCACATTGGCCAGTGAGGCCACGCGCAAGGCGAGAATTTTGCCGCTGGCATCGAGCGCCAATTCGGCTTGCGTCTGCAAATCACGACCGTGCGAAGCAGAGATGAACTCTTCACTGCGGTCAGCCACCCACTTGATGGGGCGTTTCAGGGCACGGGCACAAAAAGCAATCGCCAAGTCTTCCGGGTAAACGCCGGTTTTCATGCCGAAGCCACCGCCGACATCGCCCACCACCACGCGCACATCGGCGCGCGCCAGCCCCAGTGAATCGCACACCGAATTACGCACACCCGACGGCATTTGCGTGCTCATGCGGATTGTCAATCGCCCAGACGCCGGGTCGGGCATGGCCAGCACCGTGCGCGGCTCCAAACTCAGCGCCGACAGACGCTGATTGACGATGTCAAGCTTGACCACGTGCGCAGCCTTGGCAAAGGCCTCAGCCGTCGCTTGAACATTGCCGTAGCGCGTTTCGCCAGCGATGTTGTCAACCGCCTTGTCGTTCAGCACCGGTGCGTCGGTGGCCGTGGCGTCGTCTAAGTTCACGGCCATCGGCAGTTCTGCGTAGTCAATCTCAATCGTCTCGGCGGCGTCACGCGCTTGTTGCAGCGTGAGCGCCACCACGGCCACCACCGCTTCGCCGACAAAGCGCACCCGCTCATGGGCCAGCGCGCGGCGCTCAGGCGCAGCGCAAGGCACCGGTTCAATCCGCTTGAAAGCCGAGCCCGGAATCGGTTTGACGCCTGCCGCCACCATGTCAGCGCCGGTGATGATGCTCAGCACCCCGGGCATGGCCAGCGCAGCCGTGCTGTCGAGCGAGGCGATGCGGGCGTGTGGGTAAGGCGAGCGCAAAAAGAACAGATGAACCTGATCTTCAGGGCTGACATCACCGGCAAACTGGCCGGCACCGACCAGCAGCTTGTCGTCTTCAAGTCGGCGGACTGACTGACCACTGCCGAAGCGCGCGGCAGATGTGGCTGAAGTGGCGAGGGAAGTATCCGCAGGGAATGGGGTGCTTGGCGTCAAGGCAATTCCAAAAGTTGTCAGGGCAGAAGCGGTTGCAGGTCACGCGGCCGCTGCCGGAAATGAAAAAATCCAGCACCACTATAAATGGCGCTGGACTTTGATGTTGCCATACGGCCTGGCCGAGGCGCGCATCAAGCCGCGGCAGAGACCTTGGCTTCTTTGATGACCTTGGCCCATTTGGCC
>JABMMH010000067.1 GCA_013205645.1 Polaromonas sp.
AAAAGCCGAGCCGGGCAACCCGGTCGCGGGAGCGTTTGATGTTGTCGCCGTTGTACCAAGACGATTCGAGCTGGCGAAACTCACGGCGAATGACTTCGTCACGGGTGCGGTTGTTGCCAACCACGTTGATGCGCCGCACATAGGCGCGGCGTGACGGGTCGGCCTGCAACACAAAGCTGACCAGATTGGTCGAACGGTCAATCTGCGGCACGGCTTCCACGCGGGCAAAAGCAAAACCGAAAGTACCGAAGTACTCGTTGAAGGCCTTGGTGGTTTCAGCCACTTGGTCGGCGTTGTAAGACTCACCCGACTTGATTTTGACCAAGGACTTGAACTCTTCTTCACGGCCCAAAAAGTTGCCTTCCAGGCGCACGCCAGACACCACGAAGCGCTGGCCCTCGGTGATGTTCAAGGTCAGCGTGATTTCTTGTTTGTCCGGAGAAATCGCCACCTGGGTCGAGTCGACACGGAAGTCAAGGTAGCCACGCGTCAGGTAGTAAGAGCGCAAGGTTTCGATGTCGGCATTCAGCTTGACGCGCGAATAACGGTCAGACTTGGTGTACCAACTGAGCCAGCCGCCAGTGTTCAGGTCAAACAGCTTGCGCAGCGTGGACTCACTGAAGTCTTTGGCGCCAACCACACGGATGTCTTTGATCTTGGCGATCTCACCCTCGGCGATGCTGAATGTCAGGTTGACGCGATTGCGCTCAATTGGCGTGACCGTGGTGACCACCGTGACGGCGTACAAACTGCGGTTGACATACTGGCGTTTGAGCTCTTGCTCAGCCTTGTCGGCCAGCGCTTTGTCGAAAGGCTGGCCGTCAAAAAGGCCGGCATCGCGCAAGGCCTTTTTCAGAATGTCTTTGTCGAATTCCTTGCTGCCGACAAATTCCACACCGGCGACAGTCGGACGTTCTTCAACAATCACCACCAACACATCGCCGCTGACCTCAAGCCGCACGTCCTTAAAAAGGCCGAGGGCGAACAGCGAACGGATCGCAGCGGAGCCCTTGTCGTCGTTGTACGTCTCACCGACGCGCAGGGGAATGGATGCAAAAATAGTACCGGGCTCAACCCGCTGCAAGCCCTCAACGCGAATGTCGCGCACCGTGAAAGGATCAACGGCCCAAGCCAGTGTGGCCGTGAGCATGCTGGCGGCCAAGACCGTCAGTGCACGGAATTTAAATCGATGAAGGTGGTGATGCATGGAATTCTTGAGTGAAAGCAGCTTTGAGCCGTGTGGCTGAAAGTGAGGGTCAGATGGGACTGATGTGACGGATGTGACCAATATTTGCAATAAATGAAACCAAGTTCACGCTGGTAAGCCTATCCAAGCAGCCGTTGCAAGTCGTTGAAAATCGCAATCGTCATCATCATCAACAAAATGGCAACACCGCCGCGATGAAGTCGCGCCATCCAAACGTCGGAGACGCTGCGACCTGTCACCGCCTCCCAAAGATAATACATCAGGTGTCCGCCATCCAGCACTGGCAGTGGCAGCAAATTAAGCACCCCGAGGCTGACGCTGATCAGGGCCAAAAATAGCAAATAAGAGGGCCAACCCAGGGTGGCAGACTTGCCCGCGTAGTCGGCGATGGTCAAAGGGCCGCTGAGGTTTTTCAGGGAGGCTTCACCAACCAGCATTTTGCCCATCATCTGCACGGTCAGGACCGAGACATCCCAAGTCCTGGCAATACCGCCCCAGAGGCCTTCAAGAAAGCCGTAACGCACGCTGACCATGGCCGGTGAAGAACCTACAAAAGCGCCAATTTTGGCGACTGGCAAGTCAGCTTCCAGCTGCACTTGCGGCGTCACCATCAGCGTCAAAACCTGACCGGCACGCTCAATTTGCCAGGCCTGCGGTGTGACGCCCTGCCCGGCACCTGATCCGGAAGCACGAATCATCTCGCGCAACTGCTGGCCGTCTGTGACACGGCGTTCGTCCACGCGCAAAACCACATCGCCGGCCTGCAACCCCGCCTTGGCGGCGGCACCGTCCGCCATCACCTCACCGATCAAAGGCTGCGTCAACGGGCCCATCAGGCCGATGCTGCGAAACAGACGGGCGTCAACCTCGCTGACATCCAGCTGGCTCAAAGGCAGCAGCAGCTCGCGGGTCGGGCCTTGATTAACGTCTTCTTGTGTCACCACCAAGCGCAGGTCTTGGCCGGTCATGGCGCCCTGCGTCAGCCGCCAGCGCAAGTCCGTGAAGGACCGCACGTCTTCCAAGGCCTCACCGTTGAAAGCGGCCTGAGCCACCCACTCACCGCCGACCAGTCCGGCCCGCGCGGCCATGGATTCCGGCACCGGTGCGGCGAGCACGGCCTTGGGTTCTTCTGTGCCGCCCCAATTGACCACGGAATACAGCAAGGCGGCCAACAGCAAATTAGCGATTGGCCCAGCCGCCACCACCGCGGCACGGGATCGCAAAGGCTTGTTGTTGAAGGCCAGATGGCGCTCTGCTGGGTCGACGGGTCCTTCGCGCTCGTCCAGCATCTTGACGTAGCCGCCCAAGGGCAAGGCGCTGATTGAAAATTCAGTGGGCTTGCCGGCGCAGCGCCAGGTGTAAAGCGGTTTGCCAAAACCAATCGAAAACTTCAAGACCTTGACGCCACAGGCGACAGCGACCCGGTAATGACCGTACTCGTGAATGGTGATCAGCAGACCCAAGGCGACGACGAAGGCGAGCAGCGTCAACATCTTAAATCTCCATTCGTTTGACGTGCGCAGTCGCCACGGCGCGGGTTTCTTGGTCTAGCGCCAACAGATCATCGATGCCGTGAATCACGTTCACTTGGCAGGCATCTAAGCTGTCACGGTTGACGTGGTGAATCTGGTCAAAGCGAATGTGCCCGGCCAGAAAGGCCGCCACAGCCACTTCGTTCGCGGCATTCAAAACTGCCGTGCTGCCGACCGGTCCGTCCAGCACTTCCCAAGCCAGTTGCAAGCCGGGAAAGCGCTGCGGGTCGGGTGTGTCAAATGTCATGGTCGCGAGGGCCCGAAAATCAAGCGCGCGCGCGCCAGAGGCGATGCGCTCCGGCCAGGCCAAGCCGTAGGCAATCGGCACCCGCATGTCGGGTGTGCCAAGCTGCGCCACCACCGAGGTGTCACGGTACTGCACCATGGAATGGATGATGCTTTGCGGATGGATCACGACCTCGATCTGCTGCGGTGTGACACCGAACAGGTAGCGCGCCTCGATGACCTCCAGCGCCTTGTTCATCATGGTCGCCGAGTCGACCGATATCTTTCGGCCCATGACCCAATTCGGGTGGGCACAAGCTTGGTCTGGCGTGACATCTTTGAGGCTCGCAGGGTCACGCTCGCGAAACGGCCCACCTGATGCCGTCAGGATGATTTTTTCAACGCGCTCAGACCAAGTGGCTGGGTCTTCCGGCAAGGACTGGAAAATAGCCGAATGTTCGCTGTCAATCGGCAGCAGTTGAGCGCCGCCTTGACGCACCGCGTCCATGAACACCTCGCCACCGACTA
>JABMMH010000068.1 GCA_013205645.1 Polaromonas sp.
GCCTGAAGCCGGTGTACTGGTGCTTTGACTGCGGCTCATCGCTGGCTGAGTTTGAAATTGAATACGCCGACAAGAAGTCACAAACATTGGACGTTGGCTTCAAATGTGCCGAGCCTGAAAAACTCGCTGCCGCCTTTGGCCTGCCAAGTTTAGGCAGTTTGTCCAAAGACGCGTTTGCCGTGATCTGGACCACCACCGCGTGGACTATTCCGGCGAACCAGGCGCTGAACTTGAACCCTGGCCTTGAGTACGCACTGGTGGACACCGAGCGCGGCCTGCTGGTACTGGCGTCAGTGTTGGTCGAGAAATGCTTGGCTCGTTTTGGCCTCACCGGCACGGTGCTGGCCACCACGCTGGGCGACAAACTCGCACTGCTCAACTTCATGCACCCGCTGCACGACGTCGCCGATGCGCAAGGCGTCTACGGTTACCGCCGCTTGTCGCCGGTGTACTTGGCCGACTATGCCACTGCTGACGACGGCACCGGCATCGTGCACTCCGCGCCAGCTTACGGCGTAGAAGACTTTAACTCTTGCGTCGCCAATGGCATGGCCTACGACGACATCCTGAACCCGGTGCAAGGCAATGGCCGTTATGTTGACGAACTGCCCTTCTTTGGCGGCCTCAACATCTGGAAAGCCGCCCCGCTGGTGATCGACAAACTGCGCGAACACGACCGCCTGTTTGCCACGCAAGACATCGTGCACAGCTACCCGCATTGCTGGCGCCACAAGACGCCGGTGATCTACCGTGCCGCCGCCCAATGGTTCATTCGCATGGACGAAGAAGGCCCGGGCAATGAAGGCTTGTTCGCCAAAGACAAAGCCGCCAAGACCCTACGCCAACTGGCATTGAGCGCGATTGAAGAAACGCGGTTTTACCCGGAAAACGGCAAGACCCGTTTGCGCGACATGATCGCCGGCAGACCGGACTGGTGCATCAGCCGCCAACGCAACTGGGGCGTGCCCCTGCCCTTCTTCATCCACACCGCCACGGGCGAATTGCATCCGCGCACCATGGAGATCATGGACCAAGCCGCCAGCATGGTCGAGGTCGGCGGCATTGAAGCTTGGAGCAAGGCAACGGCCGAATCCATCATCGGCAACGACGCACCGGACTACATCAAAAGCACCGACATTTTGGACGTCTGGTTTGACTCCGGCACCACGCACGACCACGTTCTGAAACACAGCCACGCAGCGCAATCAACCTGGGCTGCCGACCTCTACCTAGAAGGCCATGACCAACACCGTGGCTGGTTCCATTCATCGCTGTTGACCGCCTGCGCCATGTACGACCACGCACCCTACAAAGGGCTGCTGACGCACGGCTTCACCGTCGACGGCAAGGGCCGAAAGATGAGTAAAAGCGAAGGCAACGTGGTGGCGCCGCAAGAAGTCTCCGACAAGCTGGGCGCTGAAATCATTCGCCTCTGGTGCGCGTCGACCGACTATTCGGGCGACCTCGGCATTGACGACAAAATTTTGGCGCGTGTGGTCGATGCCTACCGCCGGATTCGCAACACGCTGCGCTTCTTGCTGGCCAATGTGAGCGACTTTGACCCGGCCACTGACAGCGTTCCGTTGGGGCAGATGCTAGAAATTGACCGCTACGCTTTGAGCCGTGCAGCGCAGTTGCAAGCCGACATCTTGGCGCATTACGAGGTCTATGAGTTCCAGCCCGTGGTCTCGAAACTGCAGATCTACTGCAGCGAAGATCTGGGCGCGTTCTACCTCGACATCCTGAAAGACCGGCTCTACACCAGCGCGCCTGAATCTTTGGCACGGCGCAGCGCGCAAACGGCGCTGCATCAGATCACGCACGCCATGCTGCGCTGGATGGCGCCGTTCTTGAGCTTCACCGCCGAAGAGGCGTGGAAGGTCTTCGGCGCGTCGGAGTCGATCTTCATGGAAACCTATGCAGAACTCGACGCGCCTGACGCCGACCTGCTGACCAAGTGGACACGCATTCGCGAATTGCGCGATCTCGTCAACAAAGACATTGAAGTCTTGCGCGCCGATGGCAAGGTTGGGGCGTCGCTGCAGGCCGAAGTCACACTCGGCATCAATGCCGAAGACCTCGCGCTGCTGAACAGTCTGGGCGAAGACCTGAAGTTTGTCTTCATCACCTCCGCCATGAAGCTGCAAGCGGCAGACGCCTTGAGCGTGAACTCAGCCGCCAGCACCAGCCTTAAATGCGAGCGCTGCTGGCATTACCGCGATGACGTTGGCCATGATGCTGCGCACCCGACCATTTGTGGCCGCTGCACCAGCAATCTGTACGGCGCCGGCGAAGACCGGAAGTTTGCGTGATGGCCAAGCTTGGTTTTCAAAAATCAAGCAGTGCAGTCTGGCCTTGGTTAGGACTGGCGCTGCTGCTGCTCATCGCCGACCAGTTCACCAAGGTGCTGATCTTGGGCTATTACCAGCTCGGTGACGCAACTTACGTGACGAGCTTTTTCAACATTGTTCGGGTGCACAACAGCGGCGCGGCCTTCTCGTTCTTGGCATCGGCCTCGGGCTGGCAGCGTTGGTTTTTCACAGCGGTGGGTGTCGGTGCGGCGCTCTTCATCGTGCACATGCTGCGCTCACATCCGGGTCAAAAACTCTTTTCGTTCGCCATGGCCTGCATTTTGGGCGGCGCTATCGGCAACGTGATCGACCGCTTGCTGCACGGCTACGTGATTGACTTTGTCGACGTGCACTACGCCGGCTGGCATTTTCCAGCTTTCAACATCGCAGACAGCGCCATCACGATTGGCGCCGTCTGCTTGATTTTGGACGAACTGCTGCGGGTGCGCCGCAGCCGCTAGCAGGGGTTTCGGCCTACAAGGTCAGGATTGTGCAGCCCGTGGTTTTGCGGGCTTCCAACGACCTATGCGCTTCGGCCACATCAGCCAAGGGAAAGCGCTGGTCAATGGCAATTTTGACCTTGCCGCTGATGACCATCTCGAACAATTCGTCCGCCATGGCTTGCGTGCTTTCGCGGGTAGCCAAGTGTGTGAAGACGGTTGGCCGCGTCGCATACAGCGAGCCCTTGCTGGCCAACAAACCGAGGTCCAGCGGCTCCACTTTGCCAGAGGCATTGCCGAAATTGGCGATCAAACCAAACGGCCGCAGGCAATCGAGTGACTTCAAAAAAGTATCTTTGCCAACCGAGTCGTAGACCACCTTGACACCGGCACCACCGGTGATGTTTTTGACGCGCGCGACAAAGTCTTCCTTGGCGTAATTGATGACAAAGGCGGCACCGTTTTCCAGCGCCAGCGCGCATTTGGCGTCTGAGCCAGCGGTGCCAATCAATTGCAAGCCCATCGCTTTAGCCCATTGGCAGGCGATCAAGCCAACACCACCCGCAGCAGCATGGAACAGCACAAAGTCACCCGCCTTGAGGCCGCCTTGGGGCTGGGTCTTGCGCAGCAGGTACTGCACCGTCAGACCCTTGAGCATCATGGCGGCGCCGGTTTCAAACGAAATCGCGTCGGGCAATTTGCAAACACACTTGGCCGGCATCACGCGCAATTCGCAGTAACTGCCCGGTGGCTGGCTGGCATAGGCAGCGCGGTCACCGACTTGCAAGTGCGTTACACCCGCACCGACGGCTTCGACCACACCCGAGGCCTCCATGCCGAGATGCAGCGGCATCGGCAGCGCATACAAACCGGCACGCTGGTAAATATCGATGTAGTTCAGGCCGATGGCTTTGTGGCGAATACGGATTTCGCCCGGGCCGGGCTCGCCGACGGTGACGTCAACCAGCTTGAGATTTTCGGGGCCGCCGTGCGCGTCAATGCGGACGGCCTTGGATGTAGTTGCGCTCATGTCTCTTCCTTTGTTGTTAATTTTTCTGCTAACGTTTTAAAAAGTGCCTGGGTAAGAACCACCATCGGCCAGCACGTTTTGGCCGGTGATGTAAGACGCGTGCTGGCTGCACAAAAATGCGCAGATGGCACCAAACTCTTGCGGCGTGCCGAAGCGTTTCGCCGGAATGGTTTTGCGCCGTGCGTCGGCCAAGACCTCGACCGTTTGGCCAGTCTTTTTGGCCGCACCGGCCATGGTGACCTTCAGACGATCGGTGTCAAACGCGCCGGGCAACAAGGAGTTGATGGTCACGCCTTGACCGGCAATTTTGCTGCGTGCCACGCCGGCCACAAAACCAGTCAAACCACTGCGTGCGCCATTGCTCAAACCCAGAATGTCGATCGGTGCCTTGACCGCGCCCGAGGTGATGTTGATGATGCGGCCAAAGCCACGCTCTGCCATGCCGTCCACTGTGGCTTTGATCAGCTCAATCGGTGTCAGCATGTTGGCGTCAAGTGCCTTGATCCAGGTGTCACGCTCCCAGTCGCGGAAATCGCCCGGTGGTGGGCCGCCGGCGTTGGTGATGACGATGTCGAAGTCTTTGCGCACCGCAAACACGGCAGCACGACCTTCGGCGGTGGTGATGTCAGCCGCCACATGCAGCACTTCGGTACCGGCTGGACGGCCAGCATCGGCCAGCAAGGCGGCGGAAGCCGCTTGCAACGCCTCGGCGCCACGGGCCACGATCAACACGTGCACGCCTTCGCGCACCAGCGCCTCGGCACAGCCAAAACCCAAGCCCTTGCTAGCGCCGCAGACCAGTGCCCATTTACCGTTGATACCTAAATCCATGTTGTTTCCTCTTGTCGTTGTTGAAGTTAATTGATCAGTTTATGCGCCACGGCCAGACCTTCATGTGGCAAGCCGTGGACTCCGCGTGAAAACATAAATGCCGGCCAACACCAGCACGGTACCCGCTGCCACCCAGACGGTGAAAGGCTCGCCCAAAATCAGCACACCCATCAATATAGTGGAGATCGGGCCGACCATGCCGGTCTGCGCCGTCATGCTCGCGCCAATGCGCTCAATCGCCATCATGACCATCAGCACAGGTGCCACCGTGCAGACCGTGGCGTTGATCAGCGACAGCCACATGACCTCAGGAGCGACATGCTCCAACGTCAAGGGCCGCAGCAGCACAAACTGCAAGATGCAGCACAGGCAAGCCACCGTGCTGGCCAAGCCGACCAAGCGGATGGCGCCCAAACGCCGCACCATCTCGCCGCTGTAAACAAGATACAAAGCGTAGGTGGTCGCACTCAAAAAGACCAACAAGGCGCCCCATGCCGCATGGCTTCCTTGCGCGGTGATTTCGTGGCCGAAGACCAACACGACACCGGCATAGCTGATGGCCATGCCGGTCATCTGCCGCCAGGAAATACGTTGGCGGTAAAACAGCCAACTGAGCAAGAGCACCAGCGTCGGGTTGAGGTACAAAATCAAACGCTCAAGCGATGCGCTGATGTACTGCAGCCCTGCAAAGTCAAGAAAGCTCGACAGGTAATAGCCGGTGAAACCCAACCCCAAAACGCCTAACCAGTCTTTGCGCGTCAAGGGCGGTTTGCCCCGACTCGCCCACCACGCCATGATGAGAAAAATCGGCAGCGCAAACAGCATTCGCAGCATGATGAGCGTGACCGGATCGACCCCATGCCGGTAAGCCAGCTTGACGATGATGGCCTTGCCGCTGAACGCCACAGCGCCAACCATCGCCAGCGCCAAACCAACTTTCACGCGCTTGTCAGTCAATTAGAAACCAACCGCTTGACCATCGCGCCTTGGGTCACTGGCGACCACATAGCCTTCGACTTTCGGGTCACCCGCGCGCCAGATGAATTGACCCGCGCCAAAGTCTTGGTACGAATCGTTGATGACTTCAGTGCGGTGGCCGCGCTCTGACAAGGCCTGCACGGTGCCAGCGTCCATGGCCGATTCGACGTTGATCTCAAGGCCGGCGTTGTAGCGCCAACGCGGCGCATCGCAAGCGGCTTGCGGGTTTTGTCCGTAGTCGAGCATGCGCACCAGTGTTTGCATGTGGCCTTGTGGCTGCATGTTGCCGCCCATCACGCCGAAGCTCATGACCGGCTGGCCGTCTTTGGTGAGAAAAGCCGGGATGATGGTGTGAAACGGCCGCTTGCCGGGCGCAACCTGATTGGCGCCCGCATCTAAGCTGAAGCCGTGGCCGCGGTTTTGCAAACTGACGCCAAATTCCGGCTCAACGCAACCCGACCCAAAGCCCATGTAATTGCTCTGAATGAAGCTCACCATCATGCCGTTTTCGTCAGCGGCCGTGAGATAAATGGTGCCGCCTTTGACCGGGTTTCCAGCGCCAAAGTCTTGCGCCTTTTTCATGTCGATGAGTTTGGCGCGGCTGGCCAAGTAAGCGTCGTCCAGCATCTGGTCAACCGTGACATCCATAGCAGATGGCTCGGCGACGTATTTGTAAACGTCAGCAAAGGCCAGCTTCATCGCTTCGATTTGCAAATGCTGCGAATCGACCCCATCGACCGGCAGGCTGGCAACATCAAACTTATCCAAAATACCGAGCGCAATCAGCGCGGCAATGCCCTGGCCGTTGGGAGGGATCTCATGCAGTGTGTAGCCGCGGTAATCCTTGCCAATCGGCTTGACCCACTCTGGTTTGTAGTTGGCCAAGTCTTTCACCGTCAAACTACCGCCGTTTTGCTTTGAAAATTTCTCAAGCGCATGGGCAATTTCACCACCGTAATAGGCTTGACCCTTGCTGGCGCCAATGGCCCGCAAAGCCTTGGCCGCAGCCTTGAACTGGAACAACTCGCCCACCTGCGGCGCGCGACCCCAAGGCAAAAAAGACTGCGCAAAACCAGGCATGCCTTGCAGCTCGCTGGTGGCTGCTGCCCACTTTTGCTGCACCACAGGCGGCAGAAGATAACCGCGCTCAGCGATCTCAATCGCCGGCTCCATCAAATCAGCGAACGGCAGTTTGCCGAAGCGCTCGCTCAGGCTGACCCAGCTGGCCACAGCGCCAGGCACTGTCACCGAATCCATGCCGCGCTTGGGCGGTGTGCTGCTGCCCGCGCCGTATTTGCGCTTGAAGTAATCTGGCGTCCAGGCCTCAGGCGCTTGGCCAGAAGCGTTCAGGCCGTGCAGTTCTTTGCCGTCCCACAAGATACAAAAAGCATCACTGCCCAAACCGTTGCTGACCGGCTCAACAATCGTCAGAGCTGCTGCAGCTGCAATCGCAGCATCCACCGCGTTGCCGCCCTTCAGCATCATGCGCAGACCGGCCTGAGCCGCCAGCGGATGCGAGGTTGAGACCACATTGCGAGCAAACAAAGGGATCCGCGTGGAGCTGTAGGGATTGTCGAAGTTGAAATTCATGGCGTGACTGGGCTTTTCAAAATTAGAGGAAGAAGGAGGACTCGATAAGCATGCAAAACGCAGGCCAAGCTGAACAAGGGATGTTAATCCGACGTGATTTTTCGTTCAGCGATGATTTTTTTCCACTTGGCAGCATCCGTCTTGACCATCGCAGCAAATGCTTGTGGCGTACCACCGGTCGGCTCTGCGCCAAGTCGTGCAAAGCGCTCCTTCACCTCAGGTTCACCCAAGGCAGCATTGAGCGCCGCGTTGATTTTGACAACGAGATCTGTGGGCAGGCCTTTCGGGCCGTAAACACCAAACCAAGTGACCGACTCGAACCCCGGCAGTGACTCGGCCACCGTCGGCATACCAGGCGCCAGTGCCGTCGGACGCAGACTGGTCACCGCCAAGGCACGCAGCTTACCGTCCTTGACGTGCGGCAAGCCGGTGACCAAAGAATCAATCAACAAGTCCAGCTTGCCGCTGATCAAATCAGGAATGGAGAGCGCCGTGCCGCGGTAGGGAATATGCAGGATAAAAGTGCCCGACTCCGCCTTGAAGTACTCCGTCGTCAAGTTGATGATGGTGCCGTTGCCACTCGACGCGTAATTCAGCTTGCCCGGATTCTTGCGCGCGTGATCAATGAACTCACGCATCGTCTTGGCGGGGGAAGACAGCGGCACCAGCACCACATTTGGTGAGGTGGCGACGTAGCCAATCGGCGTGAAGTCGGTTTCGGCGTTGTACGGAATTTTGGGATTGATGGCCGGGCCGATGCTGTGTGTGCTGGAGGTTGACAGCAGCAAGGTGTAGCCGTCGGGCGACGCTTTCGACGCCGCGTCGGCACCAATCGTTCCACCTGCACCGGGACGGTTGTCAACCACCACCGCTTGGCCCAATTTTTCACCCAGCTTTTGTGACAAAGCACGCGCCAGAATGTCGGTCGCGCCGCCCGCCGGAAAAGGCACCACCAGGCGTATCGGCCGCACGGGATAGGCGGCGGCCGCGGATGTCGGTTGAGCTGCCGCCGGCACGAGCGAGTTGGCAAGCATGACGGCTAACGCCAAACCCCAGCAAGAAAGATTCAGTTTGCGTTTCATGGTTTGATTGTGCAGCGATTCTTAAACAGCTCAGACGGCAAGCAGCAGCGCCCTGTAGCCAGATAAAATGTTGGCCGGTCAAAAAAAACGGCGCCCGAGGACGCCGTTTTGTAGAGTCAAGCGGTACTCGTCACTCTTCGACGAAAGCTTCTTCTCGCTTGTTCTTGATCGATGGCAGCAGCACGATGGCCAACAGCAGCAGACCCGCAGCCAGCAAGCCAGCCGACAAGGGGCGCGTCACAAACACGCTCCAGTCACCACGTGACAGCAGCAGCGCACGGCGCAGATTTTCTTCCATCATCGGGCCCAGAATGAAACCCAGTAACAACGGTGCAGGTTCCGCGCCCAGCTTGACGAAGAGATAACCAATCACACCGAAGATACCGACAGTCCAGACGTCGAACGTGTTGTTGTTGGTCGAGTAAACGCCGATCGCACAGAACAGCACGATGGACGGGAACAGGTAGCGGTAAGGCACGGTCAACAGCTTGATCCACATGCCGATCAAAGGCAGGTTCAAGATGATCAACATGGCATTGCCAATCCACATCGACGCAATCAAGCCCCAGAACAACTCTGGGTTGCTGGTCATGACCTGTGGACCGGGCTGGATGTTGTGAATCGTCATCGCCCCCACCATCAAGGCCATCACGGCGTTCGGCGGAATGCCCAGCGTCAGCAGCGGAATGAAGGAAGTTTGTGCGCCCGCGTTGTTGGCCGACTCAGGGCCGGCCACACCACGGATGTTGCCTTGGCCAAATGGCACTTCGCCCGGCTTCATCTTGATTTTCTTTTCCAGCGCATATGCTGCAAAAGCTGCCAGCAGCGCACCACCACCCGGCAAGATGCCAAGGGCTGAACCCAGGAA
>JABMMH010000069.1 GCA_013205645.1 Polaromonas sp.
CGCCAGCGCTTGGAAGCCATGGGGGTGGGGTATTTGTGCAGTCCGGTGTCGGGCAATGCCAAGGTCGCCAAGGCCGGCAAATTACTGCAAGTGGCCTCCGGCCCGAAAGCGCTTTACACCGAGATTGAGCCCTGCCTGCAGGCGATGGCGCGCAAGGTCATGTGGGTCGGTGAGGGTGAGCTGGCGCGCATCTGGAAAATAGCGCACAACACCATGTTCGGCGTCGTCATTCAGAACCTGTGTGAGATCACTGTGCTGGCTGAAAAAGCCGGTATTCCGCGTCATATCTTTCTCGAAAGCATCAACGACTCCGTGCTCGGGTCTATGTACACCAAGTACAAAACACCGATGCTGACCAACCTGACGTTTGACCAAGTCACCTTCACGCCCAAACTGTTGTTGAAAGATATGGATTTGGGCTTGGCGGCGGCCCGTTCATACGGCGTGGCCATGCCGGCTGCAGCGGCTACGCGCGAGTCGGTCTCGCGCATGGTCGGCAGAGGCCATGAGGACATTGATTTTGCGGTGCTCTTGCAAGAAACTGCCGCCGACGCCGGCTTGGTGCTGAGGTCTGAAAACGTGAAGATGAGCGACGGCCTGGAGTCCTGAAACATGACTGCGCAGCCCATGCAAACAAAGCGAAGCCTGATCCGCGGCGCGTCCATCATCACGATGGATGTGCAGGGGGATTTGCCGCAGGGCGACATCCTCATCACCGGCGAGACGCTCACTGAGATTGCACCGCGCATCCATGTGGATGACGCCGAGGTGATTGATGGCAGTGGTTACATCGTCATTCCGGGGCTGGTGAATGCGCACATGCACACCTGGCAGACGGCGTTGCGTGGGCTGGCTTCGAACTGGACGCTGCTCGAATATTTCCGCAAAATGCACGCCGGTCTGGCGACGGTGTTTGAGCCGCAAGACTTGTACATCGCCACACTGGTTGGAGCGTTGAATCAGCTCAATGGCGGTACCACCACGCTGGCTGACTGGTGCCACAACAACCCGACGCCGCAGTCGAATGACGCGGCAATTGACGGCTTGTTGGCGTCCGGAATTCGGGCCGCATTTTTCCATGGCACGCCTAAGCCCGATCCGCTGCCCGGGCAGACGCCCTTTTGGGAGGTGCCGCATCCGCGCGTTGAAATCGAGCGCTTGCTCAAAGCGCATCAGGGCCGCTCGCTGTTGAGTGTTCAAGCGGCGGTGTTGGGCCCGCATTATTCAACGCTGGACGTTGCCATGCACGACTTCGCCATGGCCAAAGAGCTTGGGTTGATCGCATCGCTGCACCAAGGCGGTGGGCCAGCCCGCACGCCTGACGGTTGGGAAAAACTGGAGGCCGCCGGGCTGCTTGGCGACCACATCAACATCGTGCATGGCCATGCCTTGACTGATGATCAGCTGAAGCGCTTTTGCGATCTAGGCATGAGTTTTTCAGCCGCGCCTGAGAGCGAAATGACGCAAGGCCATGGCTACCCGATCACCGGGCGACTGCGTGCGTTTGGTCGTGCGCCATCGCTGGGTGTTGACCTTGAGAGTTCCATCAGCGGCGAGATGCTGGTGCAGGCCCGCGTGGCGCTCGGCATGCAGCGTGCGCTTGACAACGCCGCCCATCGTGAGCAGCACGGCAGCATTCCCAACACAACCACCGTGACTACGCGCGAAGCCTTGTCGTGGGTCACCATCGAAGGTGCCCGCATGCTCAAGCAGGCGGACCGTATCGGTTCGCTGGCCAGCGGCAAGCAGGCTGATCTGGTGATGATCCGCGCCACCGATCTCAACATGCAGCCGGTGCACGACGCCGTGAATTCAGTCGTGATGCAAACCTCGCTGGCCAATATAGACAGCGTCATGGTGGCGGGGCAGTGGAGAAAACGCGGCGGGCAGTTGCTGGGCGTTGACCTGCAACCGCATTTGCGTGCCTTGCAGCAGTCAGGCGAGAAGATCGCTATGGCACTTGGCTTGGCGCATTGACTCCCTTTTTTTATTCAAGCGGCGCAGACCGCGGGTTCATTAACTTTCAGGAGACAAATCCATGAAACACTTTTTAATCGCCTGTGCTGCGGTCTTGTCTGTCGCTACCGTCAGTGCTCAGCCAGCGGGCGCTGACTACCCGAATAAGACCATCAAAATCGTCGTGCCGTTCACGGCTGGCAGCGCGACCGACATCATGGCGCGTGTCGTCGGTGAACGTCTGAGTGCCAGCCTTGGTCAAGCTGTGATGATTGACAACCGGCCAGGTGCCGGCGGCACGTTGGGGTCGGCGTTGGTCGCCAAAAGCGAGCCCGATGGTTACACGCTGCTGGTTGTTTCTACGGGCCATGTTGTCAACCCGATTTTGTATCCCGGCCTGAATTACGACACGGTGGCTGACTTTGCCGGTGTGTCACCGTTGGCTTCTTTGCCAAGCGTGTTGGTGGTGGGGGCCAGCAGCCCGTTCAAGTCGGTGAAAGACCTGATCGGGGCCGCCAAAGCCAAACCCGATTCGCTCAACTATGCCTCTGCGGGTGTCGGCAGCGCAACGCACGTTGCGGGAGAAAAATTCCGCAGCGTTGCGGGCCTTCAGGTCACGCATATTCCGTTCAAAGGGACGCCCGAGACGATTGTCGAAACCAGCTCCGGCCGGGTCGACTTCATGTTCACGCCGGTATTGGCTTCCATCTCCAATATTCGCGATGGCCGCATGCGGGCTTTGGCCGTTAGCACCGCCAAGCGATCAAGCACCATGCCAGACGTGCCGACCGTGTCTGAAGCCGGTCTGCCGGGTTTTGTCTTCGACTTTTGGATCGGTATGTTGGCACCGGCCAAGACGCCGCGGGCGGTGGTCGACAAGCTCAACACCGAAATAGCCAAGATCATGGAGCAGCCTGCTGTCAAGGAGCGCATGGCCAAGTTGGGCGCAGAATCAATGCCCATGAAACCTGAACAATTTGACGCCTACATCAAAGAAGAATTCATCACGCTGGGCGCGGTGATGAGGGCTGCACAAAAGTGAACCCAAACCAATCGTCGGCAAGCCCGCTGCGCTCTGTCAGCCTGAACATCAACGGCCGTTCTGTCCACATTGAGGCCGAGGACAACACGCCGCTGGTGTACATCCTGCGCGATGCACTCGGACTCAAAGGCACGCGGCTGGGCTGCGGACAATCGCAGTGCGGCGCTTGTCATGTGATGCTCGATGGCGTGTCTGTACCATCTTGCGACACGCCGCTGTGGGCCGCTGAAAACAAAGCCCTGATCACTATTGAAGGGCTGGGGCAGCCTGATGCTTTGCACGCGTTACAGCAGGCCTTCATCGATGAACAAGCCGCGCAGTGCGGCTATTGCGTGTCTGGCATTCTGGTCAGCGCTGCGGCTTTGTTGGCCAAGTGCCCGCAGCCGAGCGAAGCGCAAGTTCGTGAGGCGCTGGATGCGCATCTGTGCCGTTGCGGCGCGCACAACCGCATGGTGCGAGCGGTGCTCAAGGCTGCTGCTGGAGTCCAGGCATGAGCGCCCCCGTCTTGAAAAATCCACCCGTGTTGCCGGGCAGTTTGCAGACCAATCGCCGCTTGTCGCAGTGGCTGTCTTTTCACGCCGATGGCCGCGTGACCGTGCGCACCGGCAAGGTCGATCTGGGGCAGGGCATAAGCACCGTGTTGGCGCAAATCGCCGCTGAAGAACTGGACATTGCCCTGGCGCGCATTCGCATGGAGCGCGCCAGCACACTGCAGGGTCCGAATGAAGGCATGACGTCCGGCAGCATGTCGCTGCAAGACTCGGGCAGCGCCATGCGCCAAGCCTGCGCCGAAGCGCGGGCGATTTACCTAGATCTGGCGGCGCAGCAAAGCGACTTGACGGCTAACCAACGTGCTGGGCTTCGCGTGCTGGACGGCGAGTTTGTCAACAGCGCAGACCAGATCATCGGGAGTTACTGGGCCTTGGCCGACGACGCCTTGCTGGACATAGAGGCCAACGGCAACGCCAAGCCGAAGTCAGTGGCCGACCACACCTTGAGCGGCCAGACTGTGCCGCGTTTGGACATGCCGGGCAAGGTGCTGGGGCAGCCAGATTTCATTCACGATATGGTGCTGCCCGGCCAGTTGTATGGCCGCGTGGCGCATCCGCCGTCGCCGGGTGCGGTGTTGCTAGGGGTGGCGCTGGACGGCATCAATTCGCTGCCGGGCGTGGTGACCACCGTGCGTGATGGCAGCTTTATCGGCGTCATCGCCCGCACCGAGTACGCGGCTGTCCAGGCCTTGAAAAAGCTAGCCGCTGCCGCCTGTTGGGATGAGCCCGCGACCTTGCCGGATATGCACGCACTGCCTGAATTTTTGCGCATGCAGCCGGTAGACAGTACCTTGGCTGGCGAAAAAAAATCCGACACACCGGGCCCGAGTCTGACGTCTTCAGAGGCTTCAAGAGCGGCTGTAGGCGCACAGTACTTCAAGGGTTCTTACGCGCGGCCATTTTTGGCGCATGCGTCTATCGGTCCGTCGTGCGCGCTGGCACGTTGCGAGGCCAATGCCAGTGGTGAGATCACCCACGTTGAAGTCTGGACCCACAGCCAAGGAATTTACAACCTGCGTCCTGACTTGGCCTTGGTGCTGGGTTTACCCGCCGAAAAAATCACGCTGCGGCATGTGCCCGGTGCCGGTTGCTACGGCCACAACGGAGCCGACGATGCGGCCTGCGACGCCGTGTTGTTGGCGCGTGCCGTGCCGGGCCGTCCGGTTCAGTTGCAATGGACGCGAGAAGACGAATTGACCTGCGCGCCTTTTGGTGCCGCCATGGCCGTCGACTTGCAAGCCGTGGTCGATGCCGATGGCCGTATCAGCGACTGGCAACACGATGTTTGGTCGAACGGCCACAGCCTGCGACCCGGCCGTTCTAGCACGCCTGTGTTGCATGCAGCTGCCTTGCTTGCCAAGCCGTTCGAACGGCAAATCGCCATCAACATGCCGCTGGCCAGTGGCGGCGGTGCTGAGCGCAACGCGTTGCCGTCGTATGACTTCGCGCAGTGGCGCACGCACGCCCATCGCGTGCTGAACATGCCGCTGCGCACGTCCGCATTACGCTCCTTGGGCGCACATTGCAATGTCTTTGCTGTCGAGTCTTTTCTGGATGAAATGGCTGAGCAGCTGGGCGTTGATCCGTTGGTGTTTCGTTTGCGTCACCTCAGCGATGAACGCGGCCGTGCCGTGCTCAACGCGGCTGCGGCGATGGCCGATTGGCCGAACCGCCATGTCGGTGAGCGCCGCGAAGGCAGCGGCACAGGCATCGCCTTTGCCCGCTACAAAAACACCGGTGCTTATTGCGCCGTGGTGGCGCAGGTGCATGCAGAGGCCGAGGTACGGGTGGAGCAGTTGTGGATAGCCGCTGATGTCGGTTTGGTGGTCAATCCCGATGGTGTCCGCAACCAGATCGAAGGCGGCGCCATTCAAACCGTCAGCTGGGTCCTCAAAGAGGCCGTGCAGTTTGACCGCACGCGTGTCACCAGCCGCAGCTGGGAGGACTATCCGATCTTGCGTTTTTCCGAGGTGCCGAAAGTCGATGTGCAACTCGTCAGCCGACCCGGTGACAAATCATTGGGTGCGGGTGAAGCCACGCATGGCCCGGTGGCCGCCGCGATAGCCAACGCCGTAGCCGATGCGCTGGGCTTGCGCATGCGTCAGATGCCGCTCAGCGCCGACGCCTTGCTGCAAGCTGCACTGGCCGATCCTCGCTGATGGCCGGCAATCCTTCACCGTCAGCTGAGCCGATGCTGTTGCGCGTCAACATCTTCAACACCTCCAGCAATCTGCCGCTGATGGTGGCCATGAATGAGGGTTACTTCGCTCGACGCCAATTGACCCTCGAGGTGCAGCACACGCCGAACTCCGACGCTCAGCGCGCTGGTCTGGCGGCGGGTCAATTTGAGATCGCCCACGCTGCGGTGGACAACGCCGTCGCCATGGTCGAGTCGGCTGGGCAAGACGTGGTGATTGTGTGTGGCGGTGATGCCGGCATGAACGATTTGATGGTGCGCGCAGAAATCAACACGATCGCCGACCTGCGTGGCAAGTTGCTGGCGGTTGACGCACCGGGTACAGCTTACGCGTTGGCGGCCAAGAAAATTTTGAAGAACCACGGCCTGCTCGAAAGCCGTGACTACGGCGTCAAGCTGGCCGGTGGCACCGGGCCGCGTTCGGCGGCCATGGTGGCCGACCCGCAACTCGCTGCTGGCATGATCAACCCGCCGTTTTCGTTCACGGTGCGTGAAAAAGGTTTGAAAAGCCTAGGCAGCCAGTTCAGCCTGCTCGGTCCTTACCAAGCAACCGGCGCTTTTGTGCAGCGTCATTGGGCGGCTGCGAACGCCGACGTGCTTCAGCGTTATTTGGCGGCCTACATCGAAGGTCAGCGGCATGTGATGAACCCGGCCAACAGGGCCGCCATGATCGATTTGCTACGCGACAAATTTCAGCTGTCGGCCAGCGCGGCAGAGGGTACGTATGACGCGCTGGTGACGCTGGGTTCTGGCCTCGCACCTGACGCCGCCTTCAGTCGCCCGGGTTTTCAAACGGTGCTGTCGATTCGAGCCGAGATGGAAGGCATGTGGGGCGGCGTGCCGCCTGCGCTGGATCGGTATCTGGATCTTTCCCATTACGACGCAGCCATGTTGATGGCGGTGGACTGAGTTCGTCAACAAGCGAATGGAGTTTTAGATGAGTACGTCACCGCGCATCCCTTACATCGACCCTGCCGACATCACCGATCCAGCCATGTTGGCAGAGTTTGAGCGGGCGGCCCGTGACGGTGCGCCTCGCCCTGAAAGTCACGCCATTCGCGCCAACGTGCCCAAAGTTTTTTGGGCCTTCACCAATGCCTGGAACGACACCTTTGTCAACGGTGTGTGTGAGCATGCCATCAAAGAGTTGTGTCGTTTGTATGTGTCTCAGGCGGTGAATTGCAATTACTGCGGTAACCAGCGTTCGGTCAAGGCGCAGGCGGAAGGCTTGCTGGAAGACCATGTGAAAGACTTGCTGGACTTCGACAAGGCCGCGCGCTTTTCTCCCCGTCAAAAAGCGGCGCTGCGTTTGGCCGAAGCCATCACCTGGGGGTTAGATCCGACGGACGACTTGTGGCAAGGTCTGTACGACCATTTCAACAAGGATGAAATCGTCGAGCTGGGATTTTTCATCGGCTTGACCATGGGGCAGCAGCGGTGGAATCGCTTGCTTGGCATGGAGCACAGCCAGTTCATGGCCGGCACGGTGGGCGGGCTGGCGCCAGCCGCGCAAAGCGCAGGGTGAGTACGGACATTCAAATAGCCGCTGTTCATTTTCTGGACCTCGGCAAGATGGGTTTGCCGATGGTCTTCTCGACTACGCGGCCATCATCCGAACGGTTGAGCGCAGTGCCGGCCTCAACATAAAAGAATGAAAGATGCCATGAAAAATTTTGTTTACCGTGGCCAAGCCGGAAAAGTCGTTTTTGGCCCCGGCTCGCTGAGTCAGCTCGGTGCAGAAATCGAAGCCCTGGGTGCGCACAAAGCCTTGGTGTTGTGCACGCCCGAGCAGCGTGCTTCAGCGGAACAGGTGGCTGACTTGTTGGGCACGCGCGCAGCCGGTATTTTTGACCGCGCTGTGATGCATGTGCCGATCGAGACCGTCCGTGACGTCAGAGCCTTGGCGCGCCAGCTGGGTGCTGATTGCGCAGTCGCCATTGGCGGCGGTTCAACCACCGGGTTGGGCAAGGCCATCGCGCTGGATTCGGGTTTGCCGATTCTGGCCATTCCGACGACCTATGCCGGCTCGGAGATGACGGAGGTCTACGGCATCACGGAAGACGGCATGAAGAAAACCGGCCGCGATCCCCGCGTCTTGCCGCGCACTGTTATTTACGATCCAGAACTGACGTTCACGCTGCCCGTGAGTTTGAGTGTGACCAGCGGCATCAACGCGATTGCGCACGCGGCCGAAGGACTGTATTGCATCGACAGCAACCCGGTGATGGACGTGATGGCCCGTGAAGGCATTGCGGCGCTGGCCCGTTCGCTGCCTTTGATTCGCCAGTCATCTGCCAACCTCGCGGCCCGCAGCGATGCGTTGTATGGTGCCTGGTTGTGCGGTTTGGTGTTGAACAACGTCGGTATGGCTTTGCACCACAAGCTGTGCCACACGCTGGGCGGAACGTTCAATTTGCCGCATGCTGAAACCCACACCGTGGTGTTGCCGCATGCGTTGGCTTACAACGCGCCGAATGCACTGCAGGCGATGAGCGTCATTGCGGATGCTTTGAATGTCTCAGGTGTGGCAAGCAATCAACCCGCTGTTCGCAGCGCCGCGGCAGCTGTTTACGACCTAGCCCAAGACAACGGTGCGGCAGTTTCTTTGAGTGCCCTCGGCATGCAAGAGGCTGACCTCGACAAGGCTTGCGACATCGCGCTGCAGAACCAATACCCCAATCCACGGCCCCTCGAACGGAGGGCACTTCGGCAGTTGCTACAAAACGCTTTTGACGGCCGGCGCCCTGACTAAAACCGACCCGTCCACTTGCGTTCGTAATCCATC
Organism: Polaromonas sp.; assembly: GCA_013205645.1. Lineage (GTDB taxonomy): Bacteria > Pseudomonadota > Gammaproteobacteria > Burkholderiales > Burkholderiaceae_C > Polaromonas. The sequence goes on from JABMMH010000069.1 coordinate 8,532, forward strand.
TTGTCGAAGTGCTCGACCATGAAGTCGATGAAGGTGCGTACTTTGGCCGACAGGTGTTTGCGGCTCGGGTAGGCGAGGTTGATGTTCAGCCGTGGCAAGTCCCAGTCATCGAGCACCGGTACCAGTCGGCCCGCGACGATGTCTTCGTAAAGAATGTAGGTGGGCTGCACCAGAATGCCCATGCCGTCGAGTGCGGCAGCCCGCAAAATTTGGCCGTCGTTCGATTCAAGCAGCCCCTTGACGGTCACCGTGCGGGTCTCATCGCCACGGGTGAAGCGCAACTCGCTAGGGTTGTTGGCGTAGGTGTACATCAGCATCTTGTGCTGGTGCAAGTCGTCAAGGGTTTTCGGGACGCCGTGCTTAGACAGGTAGCGCGGCGAGGCTGCCATGATGCGGCGGGTCTCGGCCACTCTGCGGATGGTGATGTTCGAGTCCGGCTCTGACTCGCGCGTTCGGATGGCCACATCGATGTTGTTGTCGATGATGTCGAGGTAGCGATTCGCTGACTCCACATGCACCTGAACGTTCGGGTAGCGCTGGGTGTATTCGCGCAACAGCGGCGCCACATGGTGCACTGAAAACGACAGCGATGCGGTGATCCGCAGCACACCAGTCGGGTCGAGCGCGGTGGCGTTGACGGCCGACTCGGCATCCTTGAGTTCCGCTAGGATGGTTTTGGCACGCCTGAAAAATTCCTGGCCTGTGTCGGTCAGATACAGCCGGCGTGTGTTGCGCTCGACCAACCGCGCGCCTAGCCGCTCTTCGAGTGCCGACAAATGCCGACTGGCCGCGGCATTGGATAAATCCAGTGCTTCGGCCGCACGGCTCAGGCTGCCTGTATCGGCGACCTTTACGAACAGTTCTATTTCAGTCCAGCGATCCACGCCGTGTCTCCGGTGTCACCGACCCTCGGTGTTTGGCATGCATTGTGGCGCAGCTTGCAGGGCTTTTTCCGCAGCATGAAAAAGTCATTTGCGCCAGCCTGCTTTCAGATCGGGCACAGGCCCACTATATTCTCAGAATGCCCAGCCAAACCGACGGAGACCGCGTGCGAAATTTGAATCAGGACACCATTACCCAAGCCGTGATTGCACGGTTTGCGCAGACTCCTGAGCCTAGGCTCAAGGAGGTGGTGACCAGCCTGGTTCAGCACCTGCACGCTTTTGCGCGTGAGACCCATCTGACCGAAGCCGAGTGGGCACAAGGCATCGAGTTCCTGACCGCCACCGGCCAAAAATGCGACGACCAACGGCAAGAGTTCATCTTGCTCAGCGATGTGTTGGGTCTGTCGATGCTGACGGTGGCCATGAACAACGACAAGCCGCAGGGCTGCACCGAAGCTACGGTGGTCGGCCCATTTCACGTTGAGGGCGCGCCGCATTACGCGCTGGGCGCTGATGTCGCTAACGGTGCGGTCGGCCAGCCGTGTCAAGTGCGCGGTCGCGTGCTCGGGCTGGGTGGTGAGCCTGTTGCCAACGCTGAGATGGAAGTCTGGCAGGCCGATGCCGAGGGCAACTATGACGTGCAATATGCCGATTTGTCTTCGCACCGGGCGCGCGGTGTGCTGCGCTCTGACGCCGAAGGCGGTTATCACTTTTTCAGCATCGTGGCTGAGCCTTACCCGATTCCGAATGACGGCCCGGTTGGTGAATTGCTGAGAGCCACGCGGCGCCATCCTTGGCGCCCGGCGCATCTGCACTTCATGATCAAAGCCGACGGTTACGAAACGCTGACCACGCATGTTTTTCGCAACGGTGACCCTTACCTGGATTCGGATGCCGTGTTTGGCGTGCGCCAGTCGCTGGTGGCTGATTGGGTGCAGCAGCCCGACGGCCTGTTCAGTCTTGATTTTGATTTCGTCCTGAACCCTTCGTCCTCATGATTTACATCTTTCATCTGCTCGATAAACTTGACGGCGCCGCATTGCGACAGCGCGTTCGACCCGAAGTCTGAGGGCCTTGGTTATGGAGAACTCTGTGATCAAACACATCGTCATGTGGAATCTTCGCGGCGATTCGCCAGCGGAAAAACGCGACTGCATTGCGCAGTTGCAGCGCAGCTTTGAGTCGCTGCGTGGGCGTATTCCCGGATTGCTGCACCTCGAAATTGGCGTAGATTCGAGCCGCATTGACTACGCCTGCGACGTCGTGCTGTATTCAGAATTCGAAAACCAAGAGGCGCTTGACGGCTATGCCGTGCACCCTGAGCACTTGCGCGTCAAGCGTGAATTAGCCAACCTGCGCACAGAGCGGCACCAAGTTGATTTTGTCAGCCCGGCAGTGCTTGTCGTGACGATTGCCCCCTCACTTTAGACAACGGAGATTTGAATGAACGACGACATGCAGAGCGAGTTGGAGATACGCCAAATGGTGGAGCGCTGGGCAGTGTGGCGCGATGCCGGTGACTGGGAGCGCTTCGCGACTGTTTGGCACCCTGAGGGCGTGATGATGGCGACCTGGTTTCAGGGCTCGTTTCAAGACTTCATCCGGGTCACGCAAGAGGGCTGGCGCAAGGGTGTCAGCATCCTGCATTTTCTGGGCGGTTCGGCCGTCGAAGTGGCCGGTGACCGCGCAATCGCACAAACCAAAATGACGATTTCTCAGCGCGGCATGGTCGAAGGCGCCCATGGCCCGGTGCTGTGCGATGTGGTTTGCACCGGTCGTTTTTATGACTTTGTGGAGCGCCACGAAGGTCGGTGGAAGCTGCTGCACCGCCAACCGATTTACGAGAAAGACCGGATTGATCCGGTCGACTCCTCTGCCACTTTGACCTTGGACCAAGAGGCGTTGGCGGGCTTTCCTGAGGGCTACCGTCACCTCGCTTACATCCAAACCCGCATCGGCTACGTCGTCAAGCTCGACATGCCGATGCTCAAGGGCCCGGTGGTGCAAGCGCTCTATCAGCGCGGCGCACGTTGGTTGGCGGGTGGCGCAATTGAGCGCTGAGTCGCCATTTTTCGATTCGTACAAAAATACACGGGAGACAAAGACATGAAGCCCAACACCCTGAATGACCGCGTCAGACGTAAATTGCTAACGGCGCTGGCTTTGACCTCGTTGGTCGCCATCCCAGCGCTGGCGCAGGGGTACCCGAGCAAGCCGTTGAAGGTGGTGGTGCCGCAGCCGCCCGGCGGTGGCTTTGACTTTGTCGGTCGCCTGCTGGCCGACCGTCTGGGCAAGCAACTGGCGCAACCGGTGGTGGTTGAGAATCGGCCCGGCTCGGGCACCTTGATTGGCACCGATGCGGTGGCCAAGGCGTCACCTGACGGTTACACGCTGTTGGTCGGATCGATCTCCAACCTCGCCATCAATCCGGGTCTTTACAGCAATTTGCCTTACGACAGTCTGCGTGATTTCGAGCCTGTCGGCTTGGCGGTGGCCTACAGCTACACCTTGATGGCACGCAAAGATTTGCCTTTCAGCTCGCTGAAAGATTTGGTGGCGCATGCCAAAGTCAATTCAGGCAAGTTGACTTACGCCTCGGCGGGTAACGGTTCGGGTCAGCATGTGCTGGCCGCAGCCCTGTGGCACCTCGCTGGCGTAGAGTTGGTGCACGTGCCTTACCGCGGCGCGCAGGCGGCGTATCAAGACTTGTTGGGCGGCCGTGTTGATGTGTTTTTTGACCTCTCTCCGACCGCCCGAGTGCAGGTTGATGCGGGCACCGTCAAAGCGCTGGCGGTCTCTGGAAGCGCTCGTTTGGCAGCTCACCCAGAGGTGCCAACACTGAATGAAACCGGTGTGGCTGCGCTCGAGCTTGAATCTTGGTTCGGCCTGTTTATGCCCGCCAAAACCCCGACCGATGTCGCCACACGGTTGCGCGCAGACTTGGCCAAGGTCATTGCGTCGCCCGATGTGATCGATATTTTCCGCAAGGCGGGCGGCCGACCGCTGGCGCTGAGCGCTGTCGACACGCGGGCGCTGGTCAAACGCGATGTCGATCGCTGGACCAAGCTGACGCGCGAGCTGAGCATCAAGGTCGACTAATTTTCTAGCAATCCTTTAAGCTCGACTTCTTCAACAACTCACGAGAGAACCTTCTCCATGCGAATTTCCGACGCCTGCCTTGATCAACTTTTTTTCAAAGCCCGTACGGCCAACGGCTTCATTGACAAGCCTGTGCCTGTCGAGCTGCTGCAACAGGTCTATGACATCGCCAAGATGGGCGCGACCTCGATGAACACGCAGCCTGCGCGCTACGTTTTCTTGAACTCGTCCGAGTCGCGCCAGCGTCTGATCCCAGCGTTGTCACCCGGCAATGTCGATAAAACCAAGGTCGCACCGGTCACCGTCATCGTCGCCACCGACACGCGTTTTTACGAGAACATGCCCATGGTCTGGCACAACCCCGGTGCCAAGGAAATGTTTGAAGGCAACAAGCCCTTGGCCGAAGGCACCGCCATTCGCAACGGCACCTTGAGCGGTGCTTATTTCATGATCGCCGCGCGCGCTGTTGGTCTCGATTGCGGTCCTATGAGCGGTGTCGATCTGGCCAAAGTCAATGCCGAATTTTTCCCGGACGGACGTCTGCAAGCCAACTTCCTGATCAACCTGGGATATGGCGACAACAGCAAGCTGTTTGACCGCAACCCGCGGCTGAGCTTTGAGCAAGCCTGCAGCGTTCTTTGAGGCCGCGTTGTGCTCGCAGTGACTTAATTTAAAAACGGAGACACTGCATGGCAGAACTTGAAGTCAAAGACTTGGCGCAAGCCGTGATCGAGCGCATGACCGACTGCAAGGACCCACGGTTCAAGCAGGTCATGAGCGCGCTTGTCAAACACGTTCACGCCTTTGCGCAGGAAGTGCAACTGACCCCAGAAGAATGGATGGCCACGATCGAATTTCTGACGGCGACAGGTCAGATGTGCGACGAGAAACGGCAAGAATTCATTCTGCTTTCAGACACACTGGGCGTCTCCATGGCGGTGGTCGGGATTGAGCAGGCGAAAGGTGCGGCCGCTGCCTTGAAGGCCAAACCCACCCCCCAGGTGGCCACTGAAGCCACGGTGCTCGGTCCGTTTTCTGGGAGAGCGCACCCGAGATGGCTTTGGGAGCCGACATCTCTGGCGTCAGCTCAGGCTCGTCGGCTTACTACCATGGCCGTGTCACCGATACTGCTGGCGAACCGATTGCCAATTGCACGCTTGATGTTTGGTCCGGCGATGGCGATGGTTTTTACGACTTGCAAAAAGGCCCGGACGCGCCGATGGCCCTGCGCGCGCGTTTTCACACTGATGCCGGCGGCAACTACCGCTTTTGGTCGATCAAGCCGGCGTTTTACCCAGTGCCTGATGACGGCCCGGTCGGCGCCATGTTGCGCCGCATGGGTCGACACCCGAACCGCCCCGGCCACATGCACACCATGCTCAGCGCGCCCGGTCACGAGCGTTTGATTACCTATCTGTTTGTGTCAGACAGTCCTTACCTTGATTCGGATGCTGTGTTTGGCGTGCGCAACAGTTTGATCGTTGATTTTGAGGCGCATCCGGCTGGCACGGCTCCGGATGGCCGCGTCATGGACAAGCCTTTCTGCACCGCGCACTACGACTTCAGGCTTGTACCTTCGGCTTGAGCTCAAGAAGGTCTCCCTAGGTCTAGATGAACGGTAGGGTGCAGCTGGTTAGGCTGATAATTCAACACTTAATTTTTGCGTTCATTTGCCAACTGTGAACTTGGTCCTCATCACCGATCCGTTTTTTTATCTGTTCGCCATTCCGGCGGTGCTCCTTTTGGGCATCAGCAAAAGCGGTTTTGGCATTGGCATTGGTTCGTTGGCGGTGCCACTGATGGCGCTCACGGTGTCGGTGCCGCAAGCTGCTGCGATCATGATGCCCGTACTCTTGTTTGTTGATTTACTGGGGCTGGCAGCTTTTCGTAAAAATGTCGACCTCAAACTCTTGAAGTTTTTGATTCCTTTCGGTCTTCTCGGAACGCTGTTGGGCGCACTGCTGTTCAAGTCCTTGGATGCTCAGTTGGTGGCCGGGATTGTGGGCGGCTTGACGCTGCTTTTTTTGGCCCAACGCTTGGTTTTCCCACCACGTGCCGACAGTCCACCACCACCACGTTGGGTCGGTCGGATTCTGACCACCGTCTCGGGTTTCACGAGTTTTGTCGCCCACTCAGGGGGGCCTCCGCTCAGCGTTTACGTGATCCCCTTGCGCCTGAGTCCGCTGAACTTTGCCGCCACCATGGCTTATTTTTTCTTCGCGATCAATCTGTCGAAGTGGATCCCATTTGCTTATTTGGGACTGTTGGACGGGCGAAACATGGCGACCTCATTGGTGCTGCTGCCTTTGGTACCGGTCGGGGTTTTTGTGGGATTTGCCATGGCCAAACGCATCAGTCCGTTGGTCTTCAATCGCTTGATCTACTGGGGCATGGGACTGACCGGCAGCAAGTTGCTTTGGGATGCCTGGCGCTAGTGATCGCTTAGCTTTGAGCGTGCGCTCAAAGTTTCACGCCGGGGTGGCGGTGTCTCGGAATCCAGCTGCCGCAAACGACACGAGTTTGGCCAAGGCCGCAGCGCTGTCTGAGGTGTCGAGCGCGCCGTTCGTGATCGACTCAATCCGGCCCGGTGCCGCCATTGTGTAGACCATTGCCCCCAGCATGAAGTGAAACCGCCAGTGCAGGTCGTCAGCACTGAGCTCGGGTAAGGCGTCCCGCAGCGCGCGAAGAAACTCACGATTTGAGACATCGAAAGCCTTGCCAATGACGGCTCGCCGGACCTCCGCTTGCTCAAACGCCAAACGGGCGCGTAACAACACAAAAGCTGTGCCGCCCGGATTTGCCGGTGCTTCTAAGGCGGGCTTTAAAAAAGCCCGCAAAACATCTTCAAGAACAGGTTTGCCTTGTGGATCGCGTCTGATCTGGTTGAGCAACTGAAGTCGTCGGTCAGCGATGGGTCCTCCCCGAATGGCAAAAAGTTCTTCCAGTACGGCTTTTTTCGAGCCGAAATGGTAATGGACTGCGGCGATGTTGACCCCCGCGGCGGCTGTGATCTCACGCAGGCTGACGGCATCAATGCCTCTTTCGGCGAACAGCTGCTCCGCTGTATGCAGGATGCGGTCACGCGTGCTGACAGCGATTTCGGGCGTCTTTAAATCGTTCATATGGAATTCATCATAATTCGAAGTAATTATTTTAATCAAACGATTGATTCAATCAAGTGTTTGATTTAAAGTTCAGCGAGGCAAGGAATTTCGGCCGATATGTGTGAGCAATTAATTCAAGAAAGATGGACATGACCCTCCTCGTTAGCAAGCTACCCCTCGTGACCCGCCAAGATGTTGATGACGCTGCCGCACGGCTGAAAAATTGGGGCCGTTGGGGCCCGGACGACGAAATCGGTACGCTGAACTTCACCTCGCCTGAAGACATCGTCAAAGCGGCGAGTCTGGTGAAAAAAGGCCGCGTGATGTCATTGGCGCTGGCCTTTGACAACACCGGGCCGCAAGGCGGCAAGACCAAGTTTCCGCCAGTGGGTCGCTTCAATCCGATTCACCTGATGCTGCGCACAGGCACCGATGCCTACTCCGGCGTGCTCGACAAACGCGGTATTCGTTCGGCGGACGACATCGTCATCATGCCGATGCAGTGCGGCACGCAGTGGGACGGCTTGGGTCACATCTTTTTCGACAATTACATGTGGAACGGATATGACTGCCGACTTGTCAGCTCATTTGGTGCGGCCAAGTGCGGCATCGAAAAAACGCGCGAAAAGATGGTCGGTCGGGGTGTCTTGCTGGACATCGCCCGCCACTACAAGGTGGACACACTGCCAGATGGTTTTGGCATCACTGCGGCCATCCTCGACGAAGTGGAAAAAGCCCAGGGCGTCAAAGTCGGCCGGGGTGATTACCTGCTGATCCGCACCGGCCAGATGGAAGCCAAGATGGCCGAAGGCAACTGGGATTTTTACTCTGGCGGCGATGCGCCAGGCTTGGCTTTCGACACGCTCGATTGGCTGCATGCTAAGCAGGTCGCTGCCGTGGCCACTGACACCTGGGGTGTTGAGGTGCGGCCTAACCAGTCTGAAGCAGCGGGTGTGAACCAGCCTTGGCACTGGCTGTGTATTCCGATTCTCGGGCTGACTATGGGCGAGATTTTCTTCCTAAAGGAACTCGCCAAAGATTGCGACGAAGACCACGTCTATGAGTTCATGTTCGTTGCACCCGCATTGCCTGTCACCGGCGCAGTGGGTTCTCCGGCTAATCCATTGGCCATCAAATAAAACAGCGCCATTCAAGCGTTGATTCAAAACCACAACAAGGAACAACATGAGCAATCCCACAATCATTAGCTGCGCCGTCACCGGCAACATCACCAACATCAAGCAGTACCCTAATCTGCCATGCTCGCCAGAGCAAGTTGCCAACGCCTGCATCAGCGCTGCGCAAGCTGGCGCAGCCATCGCCCACATTCATGTGCGCTTCCCTGACGGTCGCCCGAGCATGGAGCTCGAACACTACCGCGAGGTGGTGGAACGCGTTCGCGCCAGCGGCACCGACGTCATCATCAACCTGACAACCGGACCTGGCCAGCGCTTTGTACCCAGCGAGGATGACCCCAAAGTGGCAGCCCCCGGTACGACGCTGACCACGCCAGAGCGGCGCATGGAGCACGTGGTGGCCTTGCGGCCAGAGATTTGCAGCCTCGACCTCAACACCATGTATTCGGGCTCCTCTGTCGTGATCAACACGCCACGCAACGTACGCATCATGGCGCAGCTGGCGCAAGAGGCCGGCACCTTGCCCGAGCTCGAAGTCTTCGACAGCGGCGATATTCACCTGGCGACAGACCTGATTGCTGACGGCACGCTGCCTTCGCCGTCACTGTTTCAAATCGTTTTGGGCGTGAAATATGGTGCCAATGCGACACCGGCCACATTGGCTTATTTGCGCTCAATCTTGCCTGCCGGATCCAACTGGGCCGCATTTGGTACGGGTCGTTGGGAATATCCGATGTTGATGCAGGCTTGGTTGATGGGTGGCCATGTGCGCGTCGGCCTAGAAGACAACATCTACATCCGTAAGGGTGTATTGGCACCGGACAACGCGGCGCTGGTGAAAAAGGCAGTGGGTCTGCTGACCGAGATGGATGCGCAGATTGCGACGCCGGCGCAGGCCCGAGAAATTCTCGGCTTGAAAAAGCGCGCACCACGCTAATGACCTGTATGCCCCTGCCCCTGCCTCGGGCAGGGGTGTTCTAGCCCTCTCACCGGAGTTGCACATGTTGACCGTCACGCACGCTTTTGTAAACACAGGCCAACGCTTGCCGCTGAACACGACAGCGACGCTGCAACGTACTTTCTGGTGTGCAGTGCTAGCCGGTCAATTGCTGCTGGCAGGTTTAAGTTCTGCGCTTGCGCAAAGCTCAGGGGGCGATAGGGACAAATGGCCATCGCGCCCTATTCGCATGATCATTCCTTTCACGGCCGGGGGTCCGATAGACGTGGTGGGCCGACAGCTCGGGCAAAAAATGGCTGAGGCGCTCAACACCACCATCGTTTACGACAACCGGGCTGGTGCCAACGGCATCATTGGCATTGACGCCGTGGCCAAGGCAGCGCCTGACGGATACACGATGTTAATCACAACAGGGTCGTTTGCGGGCAATAGCGTGCTCTATAAAAAACTGCCACATGACCCGCTTAAGGACTTCGCTCCGATCACGCAAATTTACCGGACATACGGCAATGTCTTGGTGGTCAACCCTGATGTGCCAGCGAAGTCGCTGAAAGAACTGATCACGCTGGCACAAGCTAAGCCCGAAAAATTGAGTTTCAGTTCTGCGGGTTACGGCAACCTGAATCACCTGAATGGTGAACTGTTCAACTCGCTGGCACAAACCAAAATTTTGCATGTTCCCTACAAGGGTGCGGGTCCAGCTTTCAACGAAGTTGTTGCCAAGCAGATTGACATGACATTTGCATCGACCGCCGGTTCTGCCGCTGGCATCAAAGACGGACGAGTCCGGGCTTTGGCTATCAGCGGTACACAGCGCGCGCCCATATTGCCGGATGTACCGACTTACGCTGAGCAGGGGCTCAAGGGTATGGAGCAAGTCTATGGCTGGGGCGGCTTGTGGTATCCGGCGGGTACGCCGCAAGACAAGATTGATCGGATTCAACAGGTGGTTCAGCAGGCCATGCAACAGCCCGACCTGAAGGCGCAACTGGACCGTCTTGGTTTGATCACAGTTGGCTCAAGTCCCGCAGACTTCGCTAAATTCGTCATGGATGACATGGCTTTTCAGGCCACGCTGTTCAAGCTGGCCAATATCCAGCCGCAGTGAAACGCTCAGCACTCAAGCCATCAGTCGTTAATAAATCATTCAATTTTTCCTCAAAGCAACGCAGCCATGTCCCACCAGATCAAACGTTTGCCAGACAGTTTTCGATGGCCGGGCGGCAAGCGCGTAGCCGTCATTTTCAACATTGCCTATGAAGCTTGGTCGGATGGTCAGGCACCGGGGATTGGTCCCATGGGCAACGTCTTAAAGCCAGGATTTTTTGACACCAACGCCCATTCATGGGCCAGCTTCGGGTTGGTGCGTGGTGTTCATCGACTCCTGGATATCGCGGAGAAACACCAGATCAAGACCAGCATCATGGTCAACGGTGTGATTTGTGAACGTGACCCGGAAACTGTACGTCGTCTGGCTGATCTTGGCCACGAGATCATCAATCACTCGTGGGGCATGGATGTGATTCCGGTTTATTTTGATGAAGCGGCAGAACGCGCCAACCTGCAGCGCAACCATGAACTGCTGGAACGCACTGCAGGTGTCACGCCAAAGGGTTGGATCAGCCCGCGCGGCACCGGTAGCCAGATCACTTCACGCCTGCTGGCCGAAGCTGGCTACACACACCACGGCGATGTCAATGATGATGACCGGCCGTACGTGATGGAGTTCGATGGCCAACGCATTGTGGGAATTCCTCTGACCATGGACGTCAATGACCTGCCTACCTGCATTCGCTACGGACATGGACCGCGCCACATGCTGGAGGCGTTCAAGGACACCTTTGCGGCCATGCGTGAACACGAAAGCGTGCCGCTCATGCTCGACGTCACGGCGCACACGCATGTGCTGGGTCGACCTGCTGGCGCTTGGGTTTATGACGAGATCATGGGTCTGGTCAAAGAGGCGCCGGATGTCTGGATCTGTACCCGCGCAGAAATGGCGCGCTACGTGTTGGAGAACACACCATGAGTTTTCACACTCTATCCCGACTTGATGGGAAGGTCGTGGTCATCACTGGCGGCAAGGGCGCGATTGGTTTTGCTACAGCCTTGCGCCTGGCCGCGTTGGGCGCCCGCATTGTCTCGCTAGACCGGCAGGGGCTGGCAGCTGTGCAGCAGCGGCTCGACACCTTGCCGAACGCGGCCACGGCTCAGCATTTCGCATTAACGGCATCGGTCACTGATTCAGCGTCCTTGGTGGCGGCGGCCGATCAGGTCCAGGCCCGCGCTGGCCGTTGCGACATCCTGATCAACAGCGCGGGTTTCACTCAATCCATTGCGCCCAAAGACATGGAGACGCTGAGCGACGAATTGTTTGACAGCATCATGGCGACCACGTTGCGCGGTGTGTTTTCGACCATCCGCAGTTTTGCGCCGTTGCTCAAAGCCAGCGGCGACGGACTGATCGTCAACGTGTCCTCCATCGCTGGCTTCACGGGCACCGGTAGCAATTTGGCGTATGTGGCAGCCAAAGCTGGGCTGGATGTGTTGACCAAGTCACTGGGCAAATCGCTGGCCCCCCAAGTTCGGGTTTTGGCGGTGTCTCCGGGGGTGGTTGATTCGGGCTTTGTCCCAGGCCGAGGTGTTGACTTCAACGCGAAAGCCGCTGCCACTATTCCGCTCGGCCGCGTCGGTCAGGTCGAAGACATTGCATCAGCCATCGAGGCCTGTGCCACCACCTTGCGCTTTGCCACTGGAGCCCGTTTTGTCATTGACGGCGGTCGCAGTCTTTGACGTGGCAACCCATATTTTTGCAGTGAGTGAGGACTCGAAATAGGCCTCTATAACGAGAGAAAAAGAGGCAAAGGCAGATCGTCACCGATCTGTTGCATTCAATAACTAAAGGAGACACGATGACTATCAAACAAAAACTAATTCCCCTCTTGGTGCTGGCCTGCGGCTTGGGTGCTGTCCATGCGGCTCCGGGGGACTACCCCGCCAAACCGATCAAGATGATCATTTCATTCCCGCCCGGAGGACCGACAGACAGCAGCCTGCGGATCATTTCAGAAAAGCTGAGCGAGCTGATGAAGCAGACGGTCTACATTGACAACAAAGCCGGTGCAGGCGGTAACGTGGGGACGCAGCTGGCAGCACGCGCTGAGCCGGATGGCTACACTTTTTTGGCTTCCTCGTCGGCCTTTGCGGTGAATCCGAGCATGTACGCCGGCAAGGCAGGCTATGACCCGATCAAGGACTTTGTGCCGGTGGTTGTGGTGTCGACACAGCCCAACGTCATTTCAGTTAACGAGAAGGTTCAGGTGAAAAATTTTGCCGAACTGAAGGAATTGGCGAAGACTGGGAAACTGTCTTTTTCATCGCCTGGAAGTGGCACCACCCCGCACCTAACTTGTGAAAATATTTTCCGCGTGAACTGGAAATCAGATATCGTGCACATCCCTTATAAAGGGGCAGGCCCGGCCTCACTCGCCGTTGTCGCCGGCGACACCCCGGTGGCTTGCACTGCTGCCTTTGGTGTGCTTCAGTTTCACAAGCAAGGGAGGGTGAAGATACTCGGTATTTCAAGCGACAAGCGGTTGCCAAGCTTGCCGGATGTGCCGACTTTTGCAGAGCTGGGCTACCCCGACATCAATGATTACACCTGGACAACTATCTTTGCGCCTGCAGGAACTCCCGCGGCCATTGTTCAAAAGATGAATCATGCAGTCAATCAAATTTTGTTGATGCCTGAGTTTAAAGAGAAGTTTGACAAAGGGGGCCTGATCCCGGTTGGCGGTAGCCAGCAGGAAACGGCGACCTACATTGCTTCCGAGGTCAAGCGTTGGAGTCAAGTCGTCAAAATGACCGGCGCAAAAGCAGAGTGAGTCGAGAACAACTTTGAAAATAACGGCCATTAGAGAAGTCGCCATACCGCTGCGTTCAAGCCTGCGTAATTCGGCTTTCGACTTCAGTGAAATGACCACGTCTGTCGTTGCTGTGGTCACGGATGTGATGCGCGGAGGGAAGCCAGTGGTCGGTTACGCCTTTAACTCAACCGGTCGTTACGCCTGCGGTGCACAGATGCGCGACCGCTTGATTCCGCGCATCATGCAGGCCGAGCCGGAGACTTTGCTGGACGTCAGCGGCGCCAACTTTGCACCGGACAAGTTTCTCGCCTGCATGATGCAGCGCGAAAAGCCGGGCGGTCACACAGAACGCTCGGTTGCCGTCGGCACCATCGAAATGGCGGTGTGGGATGTTGTCGCCAAGATTGAAGGCAAGCCCTTGCATGCCGTGCTGTCCGAGCGCTTCAGCCAGGGCCAGTTGGCTCAGAAAGTGCCCTGTTATGTGGGTGGGGGCTGGTACGCCCCCGGTATAGGTATTCCACAGTTGGAGGATGAAATTCGCTCGCGCTTGGCAGAGGGTTACACGACCATGAAGATCAAGGTCGGTGGCGCCAGTCTGTCCGATGATCTTGCGCGGCTGGAGGCGGCTTTGCGTCTTGTGGGTGATGGTCAGCATTTGGCGGTCGATGCCAATGCCACCTTTGACAGAAACCGGGCCATCACTTATGCGAACGCACTGGCGCCCTATGCGCTGCGCTGGCTCGAAGAGCCGACCGACCCGCTGGACTTTTCCCTGTTGGCGGAATTGACACAGATCTATGCCCCGCCTCTGGCGACGGGTGAGAATCTTTTTTCGACGCAGGGCATCGCTAATCTGGTGCGCTTTGGACGCCTGCGGCCAGACCGGGACATTTTGCAAATGGACATTCCGCAGTCTTACGGCATTGTTCAGTTCTCTCGCACGTTGCAGATGCTTGAAGCGCAAGGGTGGCGTCGGAAGTCTATTTTCCCGCACGGCGGCAACCTGATGACGCTGGCGGTGGTGGCCGGTTTTGGATTGGGCGGATGCGAAGCCTATCCGGATGTATTTGGCATCTTTGCAGGTTTCAATGATGACGCAAGGGTCGCTGACGGCATGACCCAGCTCTCAGACAGACCGGGCATCGGCTTTGAGGGGCAACGTGATCTCTATGAGGTGATGCGCGCGCTGGCCTGAGGGTCTTCCAGGCCCTCAAGTTGGCGCCATTGGCGTCACCGGTGTGCTGCTGTTCGCCGCCAAAAAACCGTGCTGCCGCCAAGCCTCAAACACCGTCACAGCCACGGCGTTGGACAAGTTCAGGCTGCGTTGCCCGGCCAGCATGGGCAGTCGCAGACGTTGCGCTGGTGCGAAGGTGTCGCGTAGCTCGGGTTGCAGCCCTTGCGTTTCTGAGCCGAACACCAACCAGTCACCGGCTTCAAAGTGCGCGTCGTAGACGCTGCCGCTGCCGCGGGTGGTCATGGCAAACATGCGCTCGGGCCGTGGTTGTTGGCTGTCTAGCAGCGCCTGCCAGTTGGCGTGGCGCAAGACGCGGGTGTACTCGTGGTAATCCAGCCCGGCGCGGCGCATCTGCTTGTCTTCCATGGAGAATCCCAGCGGTTCGACCAAATGCAGCGTGCAGCCGGTGTTGGCCGCGAGGCGGATGACGTTGCCCGTGTTGGGTGGAATTTCGGGGGCGACCAGAACAATATGAAACATGCGCGCCATTATGTCGGGGCTGTGCGCGTCAGCACCACGGCGCCGACATGGCGGGCACCGGCTTGGCGCAGAACGCTCGCCGCCGTCAACAGCGAAGCGCCGCTGGTCATTACGTCATCAACCAGCACCACGCGGCGGCCTGTGAGTTCGGCGGCGCGCAGCGGTGCCACGCCAAAGGCGTCCCTCAAGTTGTCAAGACGCGCACTGCGTTTGAGTTCGCTTTGTGGTCGGGTGTGCCTTATGCGCAGCAGCAGCGAGGTGTCGGCGCGAGCGCGGCAGGCGCTTTGGCGTTGCAGTGCACGGGTCAGCTCCCAAGCTTGGTTGAAGCCGCGCCAAGCTAGGCGTTCGGCGGACAGTGGCAGTGGCAGCAGCCAGTCTTGGGGTGTCAACTGACTTAAAAAATCTCGAACTGCGGGCTGCCTCAACAGCGTACTCGCCATGAAGCTGGCCCAGCCGGTTTGGTTGTCAAACTTGTAGCGAGACACCAGTTCAGACCATGGGAAGGCGTAAGGCAAGGCCGCAAAGCAGGCGTCGAGCCCAAAGGGTTGGCGTAGGCAGCGGCTGCACTGCGTGCGTTGCGGCTGGGTCGCTGGCGTCGTCACTTGCTCAGGCAGTTCCAGCGCGCAAGTCCGGCAGCGCCGGCGTGGCTGGCCGAAACGCGCCATGCAGGCATGGCAGACCGGCGTGCTCGGCCAGCTCCGGCAAACCGCGCACTGACTGGGTATGCGGCTCATGATCAAGGTGGGCAGGGCGCTGAAGTGCATCGTGTCAATATACTCGTCCCTATGAGTTCGACCCAACGCCCGCCGACACTAGACCCCATTGCCGTCGAGCGCTGGCAACGCACAGCGCCCGGCATCACGCCGTGGCTGCACGAAGAAGTGGCGAGCCGCATGCTGGACCGGCTGCAGTGGATCAAGTTGCAACCGGCCGTCTGGGCGCATTGGGGCGCGGTTCGCGGTGGTCTGCAAGCCCACGCCGCGTTGCTCAAGCAATATGCCCGGGCCCAATGCCACGTCATCGAAAGCTCCGAGCACCGAAAAGACCTAGCCCGTGCAGCGTTGGTACCACCTTGGTGGAAAAAAATACTGCGAATGCTGTCGGGTGGCGCTTCAGCCACGCGCTTTGACGCCCCTGCGCCCGGCAGTCTCAACATGCTCTGGGCCAACATGGCCTTGCATGAAGCGGCTGATCCGCAAGCCCTGTTGGCGACATGGCATCGCTTACTGGCTGTCGATGGCTTTGTCATGTTTTCCAGCCTTGGGCCTGACACCGCGCGTGAAGTGCGCGACTTGTACGAGGCTTTGGGCTGGCCGCCAGCCGGCCATCAGCTGACTGACATGCACGACTGGGGTGACATGCTGGTGCAGACCGGCTTTGCCGAACCGGTGATGGACATGGAGCGCATCACCCTGACCTACGAGACGCCTGCGCGTCTGCTGCAAGAGTTGACCGAACTTGGCCGCAACTTTCACCCCCAGCGTTT
Organism: Polaromonas sp.; assembly: GCA_013205645.1. Classification (GTDB taxonomy): domain Bacteria; phylum Pseudomonadota; class Gammaproteobacteria; order Burkholderiales; family Burkholderiaceae_C; genus Polaromonas. The sequence continues at coordinate 24,779 of JABMMH010000069.1, forward strand.
CAGTGGCTTGCGCGGACGTCAGTGGAAAGCTAAGTTAGAGCAACTGATCAGTGACCGTTTGCCGCGTGCAGCGGACGGCCGCATCTCAATGACCTTTGAGGTGATTTATGGCCATGCTCTGAAAGCACGACCGAAGATCAAAGTCTCGGCGCACAGCGCTGTTTCAGTTGAGGATATGCGCAGCATGTTGCAGGGCCAGCGTGGGCCGTCCGGGCTCTAAAGACAGCGCTCTGCAGCAGGATTGTGGCTACAATCGTTAGCGAGTTTTGGGTATGTTCCCACGCTTTTAAGCGCTGCATTCAAGGCGCTGTGTTGTGAGTGTTCTGCCGTGTCAAATCCAGCTCTCAAACTTCGCTTCGGCACCCTGCGCGCGCAGGGTGATCACGACGCGCCACTGGTGCAATGGCAACTCAAGCCCAATTGCTCAGTCACACCGGCCCAGCTCGTCCAATTTTATGCATCGCTGTGCGTTGTTTCGCTGGGCATCTCTGCCTTTTTCTGGTTGCAGGGCGCGCTCATGGTGCTGCCGTTTGCTGCGCTTGAACTGTTGGCGGTGGGTGTTGCCCTGCTGGTTTATGCGCGCCATGCGCGTGACGGTGAAAAAATATTTTTGCAGGGCACTCAATTGGTGGTCGAGCTTCAAACGGCTGGCCGGACTGAACGTGCCGAGTTCTTCCGTGACTGGGTTCGGGTCGAGCCCAAAAGCGGCGATGGCTCGTTGATTGAGGTGTCTGGGCAGGGGCGGACGGTGGTCGTGGGGCGGTTTTTGCGCCCAGAACTGCGTCCTGCACTGGCCCGTGAAATACGCCTGGCACTGCGCGGTTGGTTGGCTCAAGAGGCTGAAAGTCCGGTGTCAAGTTCATCCGTCAAAATTAGCGGGCTGAGCTAACTTTATAATCTGCCAGTTAAATTAGTCCGTAATTGAATCCATAAAAGTGATGACGATGAACGCAAGCAAAACCACAAGGTCTGGCATGACACACGCAGGGGCGATTTTGGAGTCGGTGAAACAGGCTCCGTTGGCTGTGTTTTGCAAGGCCGCAACCACAGTCACCGTGCTGGCATCTTTGAGCAGCGCTGCCATGGCTCAAGTCAAAGACTTGCCAGGCGGTCCCGGTGTCAACCAGCTCAACTTGCCGATGCCGGCCACGCGCATAGCCGCCGAGCAAATCTGGCTGCACTGGTTCATGATGATCATCTGCACGGTGATCTTCTTGGCGGTATTTGGTGTGATGTTTTATTCGATCTGGAAGCACCGCAAGTCGGTTGGCCACAAAGCCGCCAACTTCCACGAGTCCACCACTGTCGAAATCGCTTGGACTGTCATCCCCTTCCTGATCGTCATCGGCATGGCTCTGCCAGCCACCAAAGTGCTGGTCGCCTCCAAAGACACGACCAATGCCGATTTGACGATCAAAGCCACCGGCATCCAGTGGAAATGGGGCTATGAGTACATCAACGGTGAAGGCGCTGGCATTGGCTTCGTTTCGACGCTGGATTCTGCCCACCGCCAAATGTCGAATGATGGTGGCCCGAAAAAGGGTGAGGAAATTGACAACTACCTGCTGAAGGTCGACAACCCGATGGTGGTGCCGGTCAATCAAAAAGTCCGCATCATCACCACCGCTAATGACGTGATTCACGCTTTTGCGGTGCCAGCTTTCGGCATCAAACAAGATGCGATCCCTGGCTTTGTGCGTGACACATGGTTCCGCGCTGAACGAATTGGTGACTTCTATGGCCAGTGCCAAGAACTCTGCGGTAAAGAGCACGCCTACATGCCGATTCACGTCAAAGTGGTGTCGGCTGAAGACTACACGCTGTGGGTCAAGGGCAAGATGAACGAAGCCTCTGCCAAAGCCGATGACCCAACCAAAGTCTGGACGCTGACTGATCTGGTTGCCCGTGGTGAAAAAGTCTACGCTGCCAATTGCGCCGCCTGCCATCAGGCCAACGGCAAGGGCGCAGGCCCGATCAAGCCGCTCGACGGCTCGGCCCTCGTGATGGATCAAGACCACCTCAAGCAAATCAACATTCTGCTGAATGGCGCAAACAACGGTGCCATGCCGTCGTGGAAGCAGCTCAGCGACACCGAGCTGGCTGCCGTCGCGACTTACACCAAAAACAGCTGGTCTAACAAGACCGGCCAGTTGGTGCAGCCTTCCGAGTTCGTGGCCGCCCGCAAATAATTCATATTCGCTCTCAATCGTCAGTCGCCGGGTTGACCGGCACATGCCAAGTTAAGCTATCAAAGGAAGTCAGATGAGTGCAGCTATAGACCATCACGATCATGCTCATGACCACGAGCATCACGCCCCCACGGGCTGGCGCCGCTGGGTCTACGCGACCAACCACAAAGACATCGGAACGCTTTACTTGCTGTTCGCCTTCACGATGTTGATGGTGGGTGGTGTCTTGGCGATGGGCATTCGTGCCGAGCTGTACCAGCCAGGCTTGCAATTAGTGAACCCGGAGCTGTTCAATCAGCTCACCACCATGCACGGTTTGATCATGGTGTTCGGCGCCATCATGCCGGCTTTCGTTGGTTTTGCGAACTGGATGATTCCGTTGCAAATTGGCGCTTCAGACATGGCTTTTGCCCGCATGAACAACTTCAGCTTCTGGCTGATGATTCCGGCCGGCTTGATACTGATGCTGTCCTTCTTCATGCCCGGCGGCGCTCCCGCAGCCGGCTGGACGCTGTACGCACCGCTGACCCTGCAGATGGGCCCTTCGATGGATGCCGGCATTTTTGCCATGCACCTGCTGGGGGCTTCGTCCATCATGGGTTCGATCAACATCATCGTCACCATCTTGAACATGCGCGCGCCCGGCATGACATTGATGAAGATGCCTATGTTCTGCTGGACTTGGCTCATCACTGCTTACTTGTTGATCGCGGTCATGCCCGTGTTGGCCGGCGCCATCACTATGACGCTGACGGATCGCCATTTCGGCACCAGCTTCTTCAACCCCGCTGGTGGCGGCGACCCAGTGATGTACCAGCACATTTTCTGGTTCTTCGGTCACCCCGAGGTTTACATCATGATCTTGCCGGCCTTCGGTATCGTCAGCCAGATCATCCCGGCCTTCTCCCGCAAGCGTTTGTTCGGCTACGCCTCGATGGTTTACGCCACCGGTTCAATCGCCATCCTGAGCTTCGTCGTCTGGGCGCACCACATGTTC
>JABMMH010000017.1 GCA_013205645.1 Polaromonas sp.
CAAGCCAAATGGGACTTGCCAGCGGCCTACCCCAGCACCAACTTCCACAGCGAAAACCTGGTGCAATTCGCCAACGACGTCGACAAGGCCAGCGGCGGCAAGTTGAAGATAACGGTTCACGCCAATGCATCGTTGTTCAAAGCCACGGAAATCAAACGCGCCGTGCAGGGTGGGCAAGCACAAGCTGGCGAAATTTTGCTGGCCAATTTCCAAAACGAATGGCAAATCTTCGGCACCGACGGCCTGCCCTTTCTGGCCGACAGCTACGACACGTCCATGAAGCTGTACAAGGCCCAAAAACCAGCCTTAGAGAAGAAACTCGCTGAACAAGGCATGCAACTGCTGTACACCGTGGCATGGCCACCGCAAGGCATTTATGCCAAGAAGCCGATCAACTCAGCCGCCGACCTCAAAGGCATCAAGTGGCGCGCGTACAGCCCTTCCACCGCGCGCATTGCGGAGCTCGTCGGCGCCCAACCCGTGACGGTGCAGGCGGCCGAGTTCTCGCAGGCGCTGGCCACGGGCGTCGTCGAATCAACCATGACCTCCGGCGCCACAGGCGTTGACAGCAAGCTTTACGAGCATCTGAAGTATTACTACGATGCACAAGCTTGGTTGCCTAAAAATGCCGTCATCGTCAACAAGGCCGCTTTTGACGCGCTTGACGCAGCCACCAAACAAGCCTTGCAAAAAGCCGCCGCCGACGCGGAAGTGCGCGGCTGGGCAGCCAGCAAAAACGTCAATACAAAAACCCTTGAAACCCTCAAGGCCAACGGTATGCAGATCGCACCACCGTCTGCTCAGCTGAAAGCCGACATGCAAAAAGTCGGCGATGTGATGCTCAAAGAATGGCTCGCCAAGGCAGGCCCTGAAGGCCAAGCCATCATTGACGCGTACCGCAAGTAAGCACGGCTGACATGCGCAAACTGCTAGATGGTATTTACAACAGCGCCGCCGCTTTGGCGGCGCTGTTCATGCTTGGCCTGCTGCTGATGGTGCTGCTGTCCATCGTCAGCCGGCAGTTGCACTTTTATGTGCCTGGCGTTGACGCCTACGCCGGCTACCTGATGGCCGCCAGCGGTTTTTTGGCGATGGCCCACACGCTCAAACGCGGTGAGCACATTCGGGTCACCTTGCTGCTCAACGCCCTGCGCGGTCGCTGGAAAAAAGGCATGGAGTTGTTTGCTTTGGGGTTGGCCGTTTTCTTGGCCGTGTTATTTGCCTTTTACAGCTGCAAGCTGGCTTGGCAGTCACATGTTTTCAATGACATATCCACCAGCAGTGACGCCACACCGTTGTGGCTACCGCAGCTTGCCATGGCCTATGGCTCGGTCATTTTTGCGCTTGCCTTCATCGATGAAGCGCTGCTTGAAATACAAGGTCGGCGTGTGACTCGCTCCAGCGACGAAGCCCTGCGTAATGAATAACCCAACCGAGCTTTTCGCATGAACGATCTTGCCATCATGGCCCTGTTGGTGGTGTCGCTGCTCCTGATTTTGGGCAGTGGTGTGTGGATTGGCTTGACGCTGTCGGGCGTCGCCTGGATCGCCATGGAACTCTTCACCGCACGCCCGGCGGGCGACGCGATGGCGGTGACCATCTGGGGCACGGCGTCAAGCTGGACCTTGACCGCGCTGCCGCTCTTCATCTGGATGGGCGAAATTCTTTTTCGCACGCGTTTGTCGCAAGACATGTTCAAAGGCTTGTCACCCTGGATGCAGGCACTGCCAGGCCGGCTGCTGCACACCAACGTGGTCGGCTGCACCATCTTTGCGGCGGTCTCGGGATCGAGTGCGGCCACTTGCGCCACCATCGGCAAGATGTCGCTGCCGGAACTGAAACGCCGCGGCTACCCGGAACACATGATCGTCGGCACGCTGGCGGGCGCCAGCACGTTGGGCCTGTTGATTCCGCCATCGATCATCATGATTGTTTACGGCGTGGCGGCCGAAGTCTCGATTGCCAAGCTCTTTATTGCGGGCGTCTTTCCCGGTCTGCTGCTGGCTTTTCTTTTTTCAGGCTACATCGCCGTCTGGGCGCTGCTCAACCCGGATCAGATTCCAGCGGCTGACGAGAAAACTACTTTTTTGCAAAAGGTCAACGCCTCGCGTGCGCTGATTCCGGTGATCTCGCTGATTGCTGCGGTGCTCGGCTCGATCTACGCCGGCATCGCCACCGCCACCGAAGCAGCCGCCGTCGGCGTGCTAGGTGCGCTGGTCATTTCCGCGCTGCAAGGCTCTATGAGCTGGGCCACATTCAAAGACTCGCTGATGGGCGCCACGCGCCTGTATTGCATGATCGCGCTGATCCTTGCGGGTGCTGCGTTCTTGACGCTGTCGATGGGCTACATCGGTCTGCCACGGCACTTGGCCGAATGGATTGTGTCGCTGAACCTGAGCCAAGGTCAGTTGATTTTTGCGCTGACCCTTTTCTTTGTGCTGTTGGGCTGCTTTCTAGATGGTATCTCCATGGTCGTGCTGACCATGGGCGTGCTCATGCCGACCATTCAAGCCGCCGGTATTGATCCGATCTGGTTTGGGATTTTTGTGGTGCTGGTGGTTGAGATGGCCCAAATCACACCGCCGGTTGGCTTCAATTTATTCGTACTCCAAAGCATGACGGGCAAAGAGTTGCCTTGGATAGCCAAGGTCACACTGCCGATGTTCTTGCTGATGTGTCTTGCTGCGGTGCTCATCTATGTGTTTCCCGGCATCGCCACGTGGCTGCCCACGCACATGAGTACCTGATGCTGCCCGTCCTCGCCATCAGCATTGGAGCCTCCGTCGGTGCGTTGGCGCGCTGGGGTTTGGGTTTGTGGTTGTCGCCCAGCGGCTTGCTGCCGTGGGGCACGCTGGCGGCCAACTTGATCGGCGGCTACCTGATTGGCGTGGCGATTGCGCTGTTCCAGGCTATGCCGCAGTTGGACCCGGTCTGGCGCTTGCTGCTGATCACAGGCTTCTTGGGTGGCCTGACCACCTTCTCGTCTTTCTCAGCCGAAGTGGTTAGCTTCCTGATGGCTGAGCGCTACGGCTTGGCGCTGCTGACCGCCGGCCTGCACGTGGTCGGTTCGCTAGGCATGACGGTGCTGGGCATGAAGAGTCTGGGGCTGTTGCTGGCGGCTCGGGCTCACTGAAAACGCGTTACCTTTTGATGCCGCAGACCAGTTCGCCCGGGTCGTTGTGCAACACCGCGCGTTCGTTTTTGGCTTGCGCCACTTCCATGTCGCGCGGCAGCACCACGCCGTTTTTCACAGCGAGCACTTCGGCCATCACGCTGACGGCGATCTCGGAAGGCGTTTTGCTGCCGATGTAAATGCCGATCGGGCCGCGCAGACGTTGCAGCTTGGCTTCACTGAGGTCGAAGTGTTCGGCCATGCGCTGATGGCGGGCGTCGTTGTTGCGCCGCGAACCAATTGCACCGATGTAAAACGCGTCGGTTTCCAGCGCTTCGAGCAGTGCCAAGTCGTCCAGCTTGGGGTCATGTGTGAGGGCAATCACACAGCTGCGGCGGTCCGGTTTGAAGGCGGTGACAACGTCGTCAGGCATCTCGCTCAGCACCTTGGCACCGGGCACAGACCACGCACTGCGGTATTCCTCTCGCGGGTCGCACACTGTCACGGCAAAGCCGCTGAAAAGCGCCATGGTGG
>JABMMH010000070.1 GCA_013205645.1 Polaromonas sp.
CGTTGAAATTGCGTGTCGTCGTCAGTGGCCCAGCGCATCGACAGTTGAAGCAGGCGTTGGTCGTCAGAGGTTTCTGCGGTGACGGTCCGGCCGGCGCGGCTCAGAAGCAATGTGCGGGCTTTGCTGTCGCTGCGCAAAAAAGTGGCGGCAGCCGAGTCGTTAATGTTCAGGCGACGCAGCAGGGATTCGGCGGTGTCAGAACTGCGGGTTATTTCGGTGCGATACAGGTTGAACTTGTGGTCTAGCAGCGCGTCGACCTGGGATTGCGATGGCAGCGGTTGCACCGCCTCGACAATTTGGCGAACAGGCAGATTAGATGCATCGGGGGCGAGGGGGGCCACGCCAAAAGCCGTGACACCGGTGCCTAGCAACAGCACGGCCAATGTGCCAGCGATTCGCTTAGGGTGCCGGGTCAGCGTCGCTAGCAGGCTTTGCGTTGCCAGCTGCACGGTCGATAGGGCTCGGGAAAAACCGTCAATATTCAAAACTTGGACTTCCAGCTAGAGAGCGCATCACCATCCGCTGGAAGGTGGTGACGGCAAAAATTCAAGGGGCGGCCTCTGGGGCTGCGGCGACAATTCGGAGTTGGATCAGCAAGTTGCAGGCCAATCTAGAATTGGGGTCAAGGCTGATCTCACGAAACAAGCCTTTGATTATAGCCACTTCAGTCTTGCGGATAATAACGAAAACCCTTATGAATCAAGCGTATTCCCCAGCTTTACCTTTGTCCGATGGCGTGCAGGCGGCGCTGGCCGTGTCCTTGCGCGGTTGCGAGGAGTTGATTCCGCAGGCCGACTGGGTGAAGAAATTAGCCCGGTCTGAGGCCAGCGGCCAGCCTTTGCGCATCAAATTGGGGCTGGACCCGACCGCGCCCGACATCCACATCGGCCACACCGTGGTGCTGAATAAGATGCGCCAGTTGCAAGACTTGGGGCACCAAGTGATTTTTCTGATTGGTGACTTCACCAGCCTGATTGGCGACCCGTCTGGCCGAAACAACACGCGCCCGCCGCTGACCACCGAACAGATCAAGTCCAACGCTGAAACCTATTACCGCCAAGCCAGCTTGGTGCTGGACCCAGAAAAAACCGAGATTCGCTACAACAGCGAGTGGTGTTTGCCGCTGGGGTCTATGGGCATGATCCAGCTGGCCGCCAAATACACCGTGGCCCGCATGATGGAGCGCAACGACTTTCATGACCGTTTCAAGGCGGGTACCCCCATCAGCGTGCATGAATTTTTGTACCCGCTGATGCAGGGCTACGACAGCGTGGCCCTCAAGGCCGACCTGGAGTTGGGCGGCACTGACCAAAAATTCAACTTGTTGATGGGTCGCACCCTCCAACAGGAGTACGGCCAAGAGCCGCAGTGCATCCTGACGATGCCACTGCTCGAAGGCTTGGACGGCATTGAAAAAATGTCCAAAAGCAAGAATAACTACATCGGCATTGCCGAAGAAGCCAACAGCATGTTCGCCAAGGTGCTGTCGGTGTCCGACACCTTGATGTGGCGCTGGTACACGCTGCTGTCTTTCCGCAGCGAAGCCGACATTGCCGCCCTCAAGGCCGAAGTGGCCGGCGGCCGCAACCCGAAAGACGCCAAAGTGGCGCTGGCCAAAGAAATCACCGCACGCTTTCATTCGGCAGCGGCGGCTGATGCGGCCGAACAAGACTTCATCAACCGCAGCAAAGGCGGCGTGCCCGACGAGATCGCCGAAGTCTCGTTGTCAGGCGCACCCATGGGCATTGGCGCGCTGCTCAAGGCGGCGGGGTTGGCGCCTTCGGGCAGCGAAGCCTCGCGCTTGATCGATGGCGGCGGCGTACGGGTCGACTCCAGCGTGGTCAGTGACAAAGCCTTGAAGCTGGCTGCTGGCACCTATGTGGTGCAGGTCGGCAAGCGCAAGTTCGCCAAAGTCACGCTGAACTGAGTTTGGGACCCGGATGAAGCTGCCGTCCCTTCAATCCCTGACGCCGCAGCGCCTGCTTTGGGCCTCGGTGGTGGTCGCCTTGGTCACCATCACGCTCAAAACTTGGGCTTGGTATTTGACCGATTCGGTCGGTCTGCTGGCCGACGCGATGGAGTCCTTCGTCAACCTGGCCAGCGCCATCTTTGGCTTGATCATGGTGACGATTGCCATGCGCCCGGCGGATGAAGACCACCCTTACGGCCACCACAAGGCGGAGTATTTTTCGTCCGGCTTTGAAGGGGTGTTGATCTTGGGCGCGGCGCTGGCGATTATCTGGGCCGCCGGCCATCGTTTGTTTGATCCGCAGCCTTTGCAGCAAGTGGGTTTGGGCTTGGCTTTGTCGGTGGTCAGCTCTGCCCTGAATGGCTTTTTGGCCTGGGTCATGTTTGCGGCTGCTAAGCAGCACAGGTCGATCGCGCTCGAAGCCGACGCCAAGCATTTGCTCACTGACGTCTGGACCTCGCTCGGCGTGGTCATCGGTATCGCTGGGGTCGCGTTGACGGGCTGGTTGTGGCTGGACGCGCTGGTCGCCATCGGCGTCGCCATCAACATCATGTGGGAAGGTTACCGGCTGATCTGGCGCTCGTCACAAGGCTTGATGGACGAAGCGGTGGAGCCCGAGACGCTGGCCGACATTCACAAGACGCTGGAAGGTTTCGCGCACCACACGATTCGCTTTGACCACCTGACCACGCGCCGCTCTGGCCAGCGTCTTTTTGTCGACATGCACATGCACATGCCGGCCAGCTGGACGCTAGGCCGCGCCGCCGCCGTGCGCACCAGTGTGGAGCAAGCGCTGATGAGCGCCGTACCCGGGCTGCGCGCCAGCATTCAGCTCCTGCCCACTGACGTTGAAGCGCATTTTGACGACGAACAGGATTTGATTTAACGGCTCAGCAATGCCAATTAGTACGGGTTGTCAAAGCCCATAGACGCCAGCAACAAAATCTCCAGCGCTTCCATCTCCAGCGCGTCGCGCTCGTTGGTTTCGTGGTCGTAGCCTTGGGCGTGCAGGGTGGCGTGCACCAG
>JABMMH010000071.1 GCA_013205645.1 Polaromonas sp.
GTCCTGCGAGTTGCGCAAACTCGGGGCTGTCGTTGAAGAAGGTGCCGACTTCATTCGCGTCACGCCGCCCGTGCAATGGCGCAGCGCCGCCATTCACACGTATGACGACCACCGCGTGGCCATGTGTTTTTCGCTGGCCGCCTTCAACCCGGCCGGTCTGCCGGTGCGCATTCTCGACCCGAAATGCGTCGCCAAAACCTTCCCGGATTACTTTGAAACCCTGTTCTCAGTCGCTCAAGCCCAACCGGCCAATATCCCAGTGCTCAGCATCGACGGCCCAACCGCATCCGGCAAAGGCACGCTGGCAGCGGTGGCCGCGCACCGGCTCGGCTACCACTACCTCGACTCCGGCGCGCTCTACCGCTTGGCAGCCTTCGCAGCCAGCCGCGCAGGCGTTGACCTGACCGACGCGAACGGCGTGGCCGCCATTGCCGCCACGCTGCCCGTGCGCTTTGTCGGCGACCAGATTTTTCTGGCTGGCGAAGACGTGTCCAACGCTATTCGCACCGAAAGCGCCGGCATGGCGGCCTCCAAAGTGTCAGCACACCCGCCTGTGCGCGCGGCTTTGCTGGCGCTGCAACGCGGCTTTCGGCAGCTGCCTGGCTTGGTCGCCGATGGCCGGGACATGGGCACTGAAATCTTCCCCGACGCCGCGCTCAAAGTCTTCCTCACAGCGAGTGCCCGGCACCGCGCCGAACGCAGGCATAAGCAGTTGATTTCAAAGGGGATTCCGGCTACACTAGCCGACATTGAAAAGGACTTGGAAGCCCGCGATCTGCGTGACTCATCACGCCAAAGCGCCCCCTTGAAACCCGCTCAAGACGCCAAGCTGCTGGACAATTCTGAGATTTCGATTGAGTCATCAACCGATATTTTGATTGACTGGTGGCGCAGCACCCGGCCCATCTGAAGCTTCTTCAGCTGGTTCACAACTTAACCCGCGGTCTACTCCAAGGCCGCACCAAACCGCCGTAGTCAGCTCTAAAAACGATAGCAATTCCGCTGTCGGAACACTGTTCTATGGATTAGGAAAATCAATGTCTGAATCTTTTGCCGCCCTATTTGAAGAATCCCTCAAGCGCTCCGAAATGCGCACGGGCGAGGTGATCACTGCTGAAGTCATTCGCATCGACCACAACCATGTGGTTGTCAATGCCGGACTGAAATCCGAGGCCTATGTGCCTCTCGAAGAATTCAAAAACGACCAAGGCGAACTCGAAGTCCAGGTCGGCGACTTTGTGGCTGTGGCCATCGACTCGGTCGAAAACGGTTACGGCGACACCCTGCTGAGCCGCGACAAAGCCAAGCGCTTGGCATCGTGGATGAGCTTGGAAAAAGCCCTCGAATCCGGCGAATTTGTCACTGGCCAGACCAGCGGCAAAGTCAAAGGTGGCCTGACCGTTCTGGTCAACGGCATCCGCGCTTTCCTGCCAGGTTCGCTGATCGACACACGCCCTATCAAGGACTTGACTCCGTACGAGAACAAGACCATGGAGTTCAAGGTCATCAAGCTCGATCGCAAGCGCAACAACGTCGTGTTGTCACGCCGTGCTGTGGTTGAAGCCAGCATGGGCGAAGAACGCGCCAAGCTGATGGAAACCCTCAAAGAAGGCTCCGCTGTCAAAGGCGTCGTCAAGAACATCACCGAATACGGTGCGTTCGTTGACCTCGGCGGCATTGACGGTCTGCTGCACATCACCGACATGGCATGGCGCCGTGTCCGTCACCCAAGCGAAGTGGTGACAGCGGGTCAAGAAATCGTGGCCAAGATCCTGAAGTTCGACACCGAGAAAAACCGTGTCTCATTGGGTCTGAAGCAAATGGGCGACGACCCATGGATGGGCGTTTCCCGTCGCTACCCACAGGCTACCCGCCTGTTTGGCAAGATCACCAACATCGCTGACTACGGCGCATTTGTTGAACTCGAGCCAGGTATCGAAGGTCTGGTCCACGTGTCCGAGATGGACTGGACCAACAAAAACGTGGCCCCGAACAAGCTCGTCGCTCTGGGTGACGAAGTCGAAGTCATGGTTCTGGAAATCGACGAAGACAAACGCCGCATTTCGCTGGGCATGAAGCAATGCAAAGCCAACCCTTGGCAAGAATTTGCGCAAGACACCAAGCGCGGCGACCGCGTCAAAGGCCCTATCAAGTCGATCACCGACTTCGGCGTCTTTGTGGGTCTGGCTGCCGGTATCGACGGCCTCGTGCATTTGTCTGATTTGTCGTGGAACGAAACCGGCGAAGCCGCTGTTCGCAACTACAAAAAGGGCCAAGAAGTCGAAGCGATTGTGTTGGCTGTCGATGTCGACCGCGAGCGTATTTCCTTGGGCATCAAGCAGCTTGACTCCGATCCGTTCACCACCTTCGTGTCGATCAACGACAAAGGTGCGATCGTGACCGGCAAGGTTAAGACGGTTGACGCCAAAGGCGCCGAGATCGATCTGGGCGAAGACATCATTGGCTACCTGCGTGCCAGCGAAATCAGCCGTGACCGCGTTGAAGACGCGCGCAACGTGCTGAAAGAAGGCGACGAAGTCTCGGCTGTTGTGGTGAACGTGGATCGCAAGACCCGCAACATCCAACTGTCGGTCAAAGCCAAGGACAACGCTGACCAGCAAGAAGCCATGACCACGCTGAACCAACAGTCCTCGCGCGAAAGCGCTGGCCTGACCAGTCTGGGCGCCTTGTTGCGTGCCAAGTTGGACAGCAACAGCTAAGTTTTGGTAACTTAACAAGCAGGCGGGGCGATTGACCTTCAGGGGTTTTTTGTCCCGCTTTCTTTTTGTCTGTTGCATTTTTTCTTGCGTATTCAATCCACTGGCTTTCAATGACCCGCTCCGACCTTATTGAAGAACTGGCCAACCGATTTCGCCAACTCACCCACAGAGACGCTGAACATGCCGTCAAGACGATTCTTGATGCCGTGAGCCATGCGCTGGTGAAAGGCCACCGAATCGAGATTCGCGGCTTCGGCAGTTTTTCCGTCAACCACCGGCCGCCCCGCATGGGACGCAACCCCCGGTCTGGCGAGAGCGTGGCTATTCCAGAAAAACGCGTCCCGCATTTCAAGCCGGGCAAAGCCCTGCGCGAATCCGTCGATGCCCGCACGCAGGAACTCCTGCTCGTGCCTGAATCCAAAAAATGAGTTTGGCCGCTCGCTACAATCGCCAAACCAACAGGGAGTCGTACCCGTGAAATACATCCTCTGGCTGCTCAAAGCAGCCATTTTTTTTACGCTGTTTGCCTTCGCGCTGAACAACCAGCAAGTCGTCTCGGTTAACTTCTTCTTCGGCACGCTCTGGCAAGCGCCGCTGGTGCTGGTCGTGCTGGCCACTTTCACGGCCGGTGTGGCTCTGGGTGTGCTGGTGATGATGCCGCGCTGGTGGAAAAATCGCCGTTCAGCCGCCGCCAAAACCGCCGCTGACAACAAAGCCGTTGCAGCGCCCGCCAACACCTCAGAAGACGCGCCTCATGGAGTTTGATTTCACTTGGTTGCTGCTTGGCTTTCCGGTGGCTTTTGCCCTTGGCTGGTTGGCCTCTAGGTTTGACCTGCGCCAGCTTCGAATTGAGAACCGACAAGCACCCAAGGCTTATTTCAGGGGGCTTAACTTCCTCTTGAATGAACAGCAAGACCAAGCCATCGACGCCTTTATTGAGGCCGTGCAAAACGACCCCGACACCTCAGAGTTGCACTTCGCATTGGGTAATTTGTTCAGGCGCCGAGGTGAATACGACCGCGCTGTGCGCGTGCACGAACACCTGTTGTCACGTGGCGACCTGAGCCAGAC
>JABMMH010000072.1 GCA_013205645.1 Polaromonas sp.
ACCTCTCCACCGTGAGGTGAGGATCAGAGCAACAGAGACGAGTCGGCTGTTCGGGGCAACCTGAAACGCCGGGTGAAACGGGCAATCTCTACGCGCAGCAACACCAAATAGGCCAGCGTTGAAGCGGTTCGCTGAGTTGGCGGGTAGGTGGCACCGAGCCGGGTAGGCGACTCCCGGCCCAGATTAATGGCGGTCACACTGGTGCGTTGCAAAACGCATCAGCGCACAAAATCCGGCTTATCGGCGCGCTTCACACTTAATTTTTGCGGTTTTGTCCGGGCGCTGGGTCACCGGCCCCGCAGGTGCTTCGGCGCTTCAAGCCGCTTGGCCAGCACGGACAGCGTCAGCGTCAGCACCAGGTACACCGCCGAGATCGCCAGGTACGGCTCCCAGTAGCGTGAGTAGGCGCCCGCCACTGTGCGCGCTGCCAGAGCCAGCTCAGCCAGACCAATAGCCGACACCAGCGAAGAATCCTTGATCAGCGTCACGCCTTCGTTGACCAGCGCGGGCACCATGCGGCGAAATGCCTGCGGCAGCACCACAAATCGCATCGCCTGCCAGTGGGTCAGGCCCACGCTGTAAGCGGCCTGGCTTTGGCCGTTGTGAATGCTCTGGATGCCAGCCCGGAAAATCTCCGAGATATAGGCGCCGGCGTTCAGTGTCAGCGCCAGTGCGCCAGAGAAAAACGCGCCGTGTTCCTGGCGAAACTCGCGGGCCAGCTCGCCGCTGAGCAGCAGGCCGGTGTCGGGATGGACCAGCGCCGGCATCAGCGCAAAGTGCACCAGCAAAATCTGTACAAACAGGGGCGTGCCCCTGAAGAAGGTGACGTAAGCGGTGGTCACCCCGCGCATGACCGACAGCGCTGCGCGGGCGCCGACCGAACGCGGTTGGGGCGCATCTGCCGAGCTGCTGATCAACCCAAAAAAGATGCCGAGCAACAGCCCTGCAGACACCGCCACAGCGGTGATTTTCAGCGTCATCCACATGCCGCTCACGAACAGGGGCATGTAGCCGACCAAGATGTCCCAGCGTAAATCCATCAATGGCTACCGGTTGGTGCGACGCACGTCATACGTCAAAAAAATACGCCTGTCGCTGAGCCCGGCTGCAAAAAAGCAGGCCGGGCGTCACGACAGGCGTGGGGGAGAGCTTACTTGGTCGCGGAAGCGGGTGTGGACGCGGCAGGTGCCGTAGCGGCAGCAGCCGGTGCCGCACCGAAGTACTGGGCGTAGATCTTGTCGTAGGTGCCGTCAGTCTTGATGTCAGCCAGGCCCTTGTCGAGCTTTTCTTTCAGTTCGGTGTTGCCTTTTTTCAGCGCCAAACCGTACTGCTCTGGCACAAAGGAAGCGTCAGTCACGGTTTTGAACTTGCCAGCGCCGTTGTTGTTGACGTAGTTGATGACCACGCCGTTGTCGGCCACCACCGCGTCGACGCCACCGGCTTCGAGTTCTTTCAGCGCCAGGGGCGTGGACTCGAAACGTTTGATGTTGGCGTTGGTTTTACCCACCAGCTTGCTGACGGCCTCGTCACCCGTCGTGCCGGTTTGGACGCCGACTTTGAGTTTTTTCAGGTCGTCAAACTTGCTGACTTTGGAGTTGGTAGCCACGGCGATGAGCTGTTGGGCGTCGAAGTACGGGGTAGAAAAATCCATCGTCTGCTTGCGCTCGTCGGTGATCGTGATGGCGGACACCAGCAGGTCACGATCGCCCTGGGCGAGGTTGTTGAAGATGCCTTCCCACGGGGTGTTGACAAACTTCACCTCGATGCCGGCCTTGGCAGCGACGGCCTTGACCACGTCGATGTCAAAGCCGACGATTTCGCCTTTTTCGTTCTGCGATTCAAACGGCGCGTAAGCGGCGTCCGTGCCGACGACGTACACGCGGGCGGCTGGCGCTGGCGCCGATGCAGCGGGTGCCGGCGTGACGGCTACCGTTGGCGCGGGTGGCTCGGTCTTGCTGCAAGCAGCCAGGAAAACGCCAGCGCACAGGCTGGCAACGATGCCGGCAGAAGTCTTCAGGAAGCGGCGGGTCGCAA